>JBCCHV010000015.1 GCA_039028635.1 Acidobacteriota bacterium | reverse complement strand
GGGCTCCCCCCCGTCCTGGGGGCCGATGCCGCCGCCTCGCGCTTACGCGCTCGGAGGCCGTCTGCTGAGTAGCAGACGGCCCGTGAAACGGACCGGAATCGGTGCTCGCCTGCTGAGTAGCGGTGGCCCCGTGAAGAAGACCGGATTCGGAGCATTTGACCGCCGCGCTCGCAGGTTGTCCGCCATACGACCGGCCTTCATACCCCCGGCCATGCGGCCAGCCATTGCCGAGCCGATCTCGGCTCCCGAACCGCCCGCTTCTATCGTCAGGCTCGCTCTTCGCAGGATGAGGCCGACCCCGAGGCTGGTCGCTACTGCAGGTAGCCCAGGGCGCGGAGCTGGTCGCGGGTTTCGCTGCGTACTTTCGCGACGCCGGTGGAGGGTGGCGGGGCGGCGCGGAGCTGGTCGTCCCAGTCGGCGAGGGCGCGGCGCATCAGGCTCAAGCGCCGCGGGTCGTCTTCCGGCAAGGGCTGGAGCTCGAGGGGATCGGCGCGGAAGTCGAAGAGCTCGGTGAGGGCGCCGCGGATGGTGTAGTGGAAGCGGAACCGGCCCCAGGCGACGGTGCGCTGACGGCCGAAGAGGCGTGATTCGCTGAAGGCCGGATACTCGCCCGTGTCGCGCCCCTCCATCAGCGGCACCAGGGAGCGCCCTTGAACTCCTTTGGGGATCGGAGCGTCGATCAGGTCGAGGAGGGTCGGCATGAGGTCGATGGACTGCACCGTCTGGGTGACCACCGCGGAGCGCTGCCAGCCGGGGAAGGACAGGATCAAGGGGATGTGGGTGACCGGCGTGTAGAGCTTCTCGTGCAGCACCGAGCCGTGCTCTTGGAACTCTTCGCCGTGGTCGGAGATCACCACCACCAGGGTGGAATCGCGCAGGCCGAGCTCTTCGAGGGTGTCGAGAAACCGCCCGACCCAATCGTCGACGTAGCGGATCCCGGCGTCGTAGAGCGCCAGGGAGTAGTGCACGTCGCGCTCCGGCAGGCGGGCCTCGGGATCCCACCAGACGGCTCGCCGAACCGCCTCCAGAGCTTCGCTGGTGGGCTCGAAGCCAGGGGTCGGCGCCTCCAGTCCATCGAGGAACAGGGAACGGTACTCCGGCGGCGGATCGTAGGGCGTGTGCACGTCATAGGTGTGCACCAGCATGAAGAACGGCTCGTCGCCGTTTTCTTCCAGCCAGCTCACCACCTGCGGGCCGATCTTCTCGAGACCGGTGCGCCGGTCGACGAAGGTCTGAAATCCCTGGGCAGTGCCGAAGCCGCGGTTCATGTAGCCGCCGTCGACGAAGCCGGCCGTGCGAAAGCCGCGCCAGCGGAAGGCCTCGGCGAGGGTGACGTGCTCGCCCGAGAGTCGACGGCCGCGCCCCACCACGCCGTGGGTGCTGGGGTACTTGCCGGTCAGAATCGAGGCCTGGGACGGCGGTGTCAGGGGGGCCTGGCTGAAGGCCCAGGCGAAACGGTAACCCTCGGCCGCCAGCGCGTCGATGGTGGGACTGGTGAGGCGCTGGTTGCCGTAGGCCCCGAGGCGGTCCGCCCGCAGGGTGTCGATATCGAGCACCAGGACCGAGCGCGGCGCCGCCAGCGGACTCGACCCGGCGCCATCGGCAACCACCGCCGCGGCGGCATGGGACGCCGATGGCCGGGATCTCCCCCACAGCAACAGCGCTACCGCGAGGCCGACCAAGGCGAGGACCGCCAGCACCCTGAGGGGATTTCCGTTCACCGCTCTCCTGCCGTTTTTCGGCGGTCTCTCAGCGTCCGCGGAAGGCTCGCGCCGACCTCCTCGAGAGCCCTGTCGCGTCATGCCGCGCCATCATATCCGCCCCTTGACCGACGCTCGCCATAAAGTCATGCTCAAGTCTCGATTCGGCGAATCCATCTGGAGATTTCATGGCCTTTCTCGCTACGGACCGCTTCCAGCGCATCGTCCAAGCCCTGAGTCCAGTGCGCCTTCGCAGCCTCGTCCTGATCTTCGCCGGTGCGGCTGCGATCAAGCTGCTGATTCTGGCCGTCGATCACACCCTGGCGTTCCATTCCGACTCCGGAAGCTATCTCCAGGACGCCGTCACCCTGCGCGCCTCGTGGCCTCGCCCCCTCGGCTACGGTCTCTTCATCCGGCTGGTCTTCCTGCTCACCGGTGGGGTCCACATCAAGGCCTTGATGCTGTTTCAGAGCCTCACCGGAGCCCTGCTGGCACCGATTGTTTACTTCGTCGGTCGCCGCTTCCTCACCGCCGGTCCGCGCCTCGCTCTGGTCGCCGCCCTCCTGGTCACCCTGTCGCCGGGCAACCTGGTCATCGAGCGCTTCATGCTGTCCGACGCGGTCACCTCGACGGTGCTCGCTCTCTCCCTCGTCGGTCTCCTTCTCTATCTCGAAAGGCCTTCGGCTCGACGCGGCCTGGTGCTCGGCATCGCGGCGGTGCTTCCCCTCCTGTTCCGCGCCATCTGGGCCTATCTGCCAGCCCTCTACCTGGTGATGGCGGCCCTTCTCTTGCTGCGCCGGGAAGGTCGCCGGCAGGCTCTGCGCGGCCTGGTGACGGCGACCGTGGTCACCGTCTGCGTCTACCTCGGGTACTCCGCCGTCTTCTCCCGCAGCAGCACCGGCGAGGTCGACCTCGGGGCCGGCACCAGCGGCTTCAGCGGTTGGGTCTTGTGGGGCTCGGTGGCGCGCTTCGCCGAGGCCGGTGACCTCGAGGGCTTCGCCGGCGGCGACGTCCTGCTCTCGGACCTCGAGTCCCTGCAGCGCAACGGCAGCTATCAGATCTGGGATTTCACCAGCACCGCCCACCAGCTCCGCGAGCAGCGCTACGGCGGCAGCTTCGTCGATACCAACAAGGCTCTGCTACATGCCTCGTGGCGCATTCTGTGCCGACACCCACTGCAGTTCGGGCTGCAGTTCCTGCAAGCCGTGGGACGCTTCTTCACCGGTGAGCCCGGCAACGCCGACCTCTCACGGCCGGTCGAGATCGACCCCAGCGTCGGCCGCGACTTCGCCACCTACGGCGGTATCGACTTCAGCACCCTGCCGCAGCGACCGCCCGAGGTCGGGCCCGCCTATCGCGCCTGGCGCGGCAGCCGCTGGCTGTTCGTCAGCGCTCTCTTCGTCGGCTTGCCGATCACCCTCTGGCGTCCCTACCGCCGACGCATGCTGCTGGCCCTGTCGCTGGTCGGCATCTCCTACCTCTTGGTGGTCAACGTAGCGATCGGCTTCATCTTCGTCGAGCGCTACTTCCTGCCGGTGGAGTACATCGGCACGCTCATCTTGATGGGCTCCCTCGCCGCCCTCTGGCGGCGGCGACCGAGGGCTCATCGCCAATCGGCGGCGCGCAACGAAAACGTGTCGGACTAGCCCGCCCTTCTCACCAGCTTTCCGCTGCGAGTCCGTACGTCCCCGAATCTGCTGCGTTTTCCGTCGCCTGCTCTCCTCGCAGTACGTCGAGTACGGCGGCGTCGTGGCAGCGCCGAATGCCTTGCATCTTCAAGAACCTACGGCCTCTCGCCAGGAAACCTCGTGAGAAGGGCGGACTAGGCCGAATCGACGATCTTGCGGTAGCCGCGGTTCCAGTAGACCAGCGGTGGCGACTCGGACTGGGGAGCCCCCATCGCCTGCACCTCGCCGATATAGAGCGTGTGGGTGCCAGCGGCATGGCGCGAGTGGATGCGGCAGTCGAGCCAGGCGAGGGAGTCGAGCAGGATCGGCGCGCCGGTCTCGGCCGCGCCCCAATCGCCTTCGGCGAAGCGGTCCTCGGATTTCACCCAGGCAAAGCGGTTCGACAGATCGACCTGCCCCTCGTGCAGGATATTGACCGCGAAGCAAGCATCATCCTGCTCGAGCAGGCTCGAGGCATGGTGACGCTGATCGATGATCACCGCCACCAGCGGTGGATCCGGCGACACGGAAGCGAACGCCGACACGGTGAGGCCGTGCACCTCTTCGCCGGCTCGGATGGTGACGATGGTGACCCCGGAGGGAAAGTTGCGTAGTGCGGTGCGGTAGTCCTCGGACGTTATGGCCATCTCATTCTCCCTGCCGAATCCAGCCGGCACCACCTTCGCTCCGATGCCGGACGGCAGAATGGTTTTTGTTGCCGCGAATCATAACCTTCCCCCGGCCTCCGGCTATGATCCCTGGCGGCCATGACCAAGCCCGCCCTCTCGATCGTCATCCCGACCCACCAGACCCGCGAGCTGACCCTCTGCTGCCTCGCCAGTCTGGCCGCCGCCGAGGACCGGGAAGGGCTCGGGGAGAGCGAGTGGATCGTGGTCGATGACGGCAGCCGCGATGGCACCGCCGAAGCCCTCGCGGCGCGCCACCCCAAGACCGAGGTGGTGCGCAACCAAAGCCCCCGGGGCTTCACCCGGGCCGCCAACCAAGGCATGGCGCGAGCCCGCGGCGAGCTGCTGCTGCTGCTCAACAGCGACACGGAGGTTCGCCCCGGCGCCCTGACCGCCCTGCTCGCCGCCTTCGCTCAAGACGCGCGGCTCGGCGTCGGCGGCGCCCACCTGTTCTATCCCGACGGCCGTCCCCAATGGAGCGCCGGCGAGCTCCCCGGCTTGCTCTGGTTCTTTTCTCAGGCCAGCGCCCTACCGGCCACCCTCGCCCGCCTGCCGGGCTATCGCCGCCTCAAGCCAGCCGGGCGGAACACCTCGTCCGGCGTCGTCGGCTGGGTGACCGGTGCCGCCCTCGCCATTCGTCGTCCCCTCTGGCAAGAGATCGGCCCCTTCGACGAGACCTTTCGCTTGTATGCCCAGGATCTCGACCTCTGCCACCTGGTCGGCAAGGCCGGCTGGAAGGTCGCCCTGGTGCCCGGTTTCGAGGTCGTCCACCACCACGGGGCCACCATCCAAGAGCATCGATCGCGTCAAACCATCGACCGCCAACACTCGGCGCTGCTCTGGCAGGATCTCCTGACCTGGGCCGCCAAACACCGTGGAGCCGGCTTCGCGGGCCGCGTCCGCCGCGCCCTGCGCTGGGGATCGGGGCTCCGTCTCCTGGCGCGAAACTGCCTGCGCCCGTGGCGCTCCGCCGCCGAGCGCCAGGCTTACGACCGCGACACCGAAGCCCTGCGCGCCGCGCGCCGGGAAATCTCTCCCTTGCCCTGAAGCGTCGGCCGTTGTAGAACAGGCCCTTCGCGCCATGAATGAGCTCCTGCGATACCGCGACCTCGTCTTCTACCTGGTGCAGCGCGACCTCAAGGTGCGCTACCGCCGGTCGATCATCGGCTTCCTGTGGACGATGCTCCAGCCGTTGCTGACGATGCTCGTCTTGCAGGTCGTGTTCAGCGCTGTCTTCCGCTTCGACGTCGCGAACTTTCCGGTCTATGCCCTCTCCGGCATCCTGTTCTGGAATTTCTTCTCGCAGAGCGTCGTCACCAGCATGAACAGCCTGCGCATCAACGCCACTCTGCTCACCAAGCTACCGGTGCCGAAGGCGGTCTTTCCGGTCGCCTCGGTGATCTCCGGAGTGCTCAATCTGCTGCTGGCGCTGCCACCGCTGCTGCTCCTGCTGCTGGTCACCGGCCACCCCCTGAAGCCGGCCCTATGGTTTCTTCCGGTGGCTATCCTGCTGGCCGGCCTGTTCACCCTCGGGGCCGGTCTGCTGCTCTCACCCCTGGCCGCCTTCTTCAGCGACGTCCTCGAGCTGGTCAATGTCGTGCTGACCTTGATGATGTACTTGACGCCGGTCTTCTACCCGATGGCGATCATTCCGGAGCGCTACCTGCCGCTGGTGCGCTTCAATCCTATCCGCTCCGTCCTCGAGGTCTTCCGGGATCCGATCTATCTCGGCAAGATCCCCCCGTTGAGCCACCTCGGTGTCACCGTGATCATCACCGCCGGGGCCCTGGCGGTCGGCATCATCGCCTTCAGGCGCTCCTCCGATCGCATCGCCTTTTACGTCTGATGAGCCAGGCCTCGGTTCGCATGGAGGGCGTGTCCCTCTGCTATCGCCTCGCCAAGCAGCGCATTCCTTCGATCAAGGAGTACGCCATCCACTGGGTCAAGGGAGCCCTCACCTACGAGAAGCTCTGGGCCCTCGACGGCATCGATCTGACCGTCGGAGTGGGAGAGCGGGTGGGCGTGATCGGACGCAACGGCGCCGGCAAGTCGACCCTTCTCAAGGTCATTTCCGGGGTCCTCAAGGCCACCCGAGGCCGGGTGATGACGCGCGGCAAGGTGGCCCCCATCCTCGAGCTCGGCACCGGCTTCGACCACGAGCTCACCGGCCTCGAGAACATCTACCTGAACGCTCTTCTGCTCGGCCGCAAGAAGTCCGAGATCCAGCCCAAGGTCGAGCAGATCGTCGAGTTCAGTGGCCTCGGCGACTTCATTCGCGCCCCGATTCGCAACTACTCCTCGGGCATGCTGGCCCGCCTCGGCTTCGCCGTCGCCACCGCCTGGGTTCCAGACGTCCTGATCCTCGACGAGGTCCTCGCCGTCGGCGATGCCCGCTTCGTGCAGAAGTGCGAGCGCCGGATCCACGAGCTCTCCGAGGCCAAGACCACCATCTTCCTGGTGTCCCACAACCCGGAGAACATCCGCGCTAGCTGCGACCGCTGTCTGTGGCTCGAACAGGGCCGCCTGCGCCTGGACGGACCGCCGGAAGAGGTGCTCGCGGCCTACGAAGAGACGGCCGTCGGCGGCCTGCCGCCGGTGGAAGCCAAGTCGCCCCCGAGCGCGGCTTCGGAAGAAGAAGAGTAGCTACCCCGGCCTTTGGCTCGCGTAGAGCTCGAGGAAGCGCCGCCCCAGAGCCAGCGGATCGTGGTGCTCGGCGAGCCGACGCCGGCCTTCGGCACACAGCTCCGCCGCCACCGCCGGATCCGCCAGGCGCTCGACGGCGGCGGCGAACTCGGCACCGTCTCGGGCCAGCAGGAGGCCTTCTCCATCGCGCCGCACCAGACCTTCGGCCCCCTGCGGTGTCGACACCACGGCTACTCCGCGAGCCCAGGCCTCGAGGATCTTGATCCGCACACCGGACCCCAGGCGCAAGGGCACGGCGAGCACCGAGCCAGCCGCAAAGGCGCGGGCGATGTCGGCCGGCGCAGGGTGGGCTTCGATCCCCAAGGCCGCCTTCTCCGGCGGCAGATCTCGCGCCCGCCACAGGCCGAAGAGATGAAGCCGCGCCGCCGGGCAGCGCTGGCGGACGGCCGGCCAGACGTGATGCACGAACCACTGCGCCGAATCGCGGTTGGGCAGCCAACCGCCGCTTCCCAGCACCACCACCGCCGGCGCCCCTGGCAGCGGCTCGCCGGCCGCCATGCCGCCGGGAAACGAGGGCGGCACCACGACCACCTCGCCGCGGCCGCCGGCGAGCTGCGAAAGGCGGTCGGCGTCGATCTGCGAAAGAGCCGCCGTCAGAGGCGCAGCGGCCACCGTCTCGCCTTCCCAGCGGGCCAGGCGGCCGGCATCGGCTCGGCTCAGCCAGCCGACGGGGCCGCCGCGATGGGCCGCCGTGCGACGCCAGATGTCACTCTCGACGTTGTGGGCTCGAAGGATCAGCGGCAGCCTCGCCTCGAGGGCCGGCCGGGCCTGCGGCATCGCCTGGATGTGCTCCACCTGAACACCGTCGAAGGGGCGGCCGGCGACCAGCTCCGCGACCCGCTTCTCGACCGCCCGCCAGCGGTGCCGGGCGATCGCCAACGGCAGTCCGCTCGCCGCCCGCAGCCCGGCGACCTGACGACCAAGGCCGCGCGCTACCGGAACCCAGTGGCACTCCCGCACCAGGTCGCCCAGGCCGTCCTCCGGCGGCGCGCCGAGGAGCGGAGCCACCAGGGTGATCTCGGCACCGGCGGCGACGATGCCTTCGAGGGTTCGGAGCTGGAGCAAACGGCCACCATCGACCGGCGGCAGGATGGGCTTGGTGGTGATCCAGAGCAGTTTCATGGAGTTCTTGGGCGCGTCGGGATTGTAGCCTCGTCCGCAGTCCGCCCAGGAGAATTCTCACCCGCCGCCCTCGGCCCGACTCACGCTTCGATGATTCACCTTATGCTGCAACCCCTGTAGCTGGCAGCGAAAAGTGCTTGAAGAGACGCACTTACGCTCCGATGCCGCCTTCTCGCAGCCCGTAGAACCGGCCTTCATGCCGCCGTCACATAACTGATCAACTGCACAGAAAACGAGGCTTGACAACCGAGCCAGCCCGGCTAAAATCTTCCGGTCCTTGACGTTAAGTCATCCTCTTGCAGTTAGTTGGGATTTTTCACCGAATCGTCTTTCTGGCGCTGCACTCACGGAGTTTCAAATCCGGCGAATGAGTAGGGAACACCACACACTGATCTTCGTTCCCCACGCGCGAGCCAAGCTTCGCAAGTGGAAAATCTCCAGCCTGCAGATTCGGCTGGCGGTCGCGACCCTCGCCCTTCTCATCTTCGGCACTGCCTTCATCACCTGGGCCTACCTGTCGAAGAGCGTCGACCGCAATGAGATCGTTCGCCTGCGGCAAGAAAACGTCGACCTCCGCGACGTCAACGAAAACTTCGAGGACAGCATCCTCGAGCTCGAGACCCGCCTTGCCGACTACGAAGAGCGCACCGTGCAGCTCGCCATCGTCGCCGGCCTCGATCCTGGCGCCGAAGGCAATGAGGCCGGCATCGGCGGTGCCCTCATCCCGCGCGGTGAGGTCGATCGCCTGTCGGCCCGCCTCGAAGGCCTCGGCGGCCAGCTCGACGTCATCGAGGGTCGCCTCGAAGAGCGCCTGCGCTGGATTTCGGCAACGCCGGCGATCGCTCCCGCCAACGGCATCCTGACCAGCGGCTACGGCCATCGCCGCGACCCGATCACCGGCCAGCGTGCCTTCCACCACGGCGTTGACATCTCGGCCGCTCCCGGAGCCCCGGTCCGCGCCTCGGCGGACGGCGTGGTGGCTCGCGCCGGCCGCATCGGCGCCCTCGGCAATGCCGTCTATCTCGCTCACGGATTCGGCCTGACCACCCGCTACGGCCACATGTCGCAGCTCGAGGTCGAGGCCGGCGAGGAGGTGCAGCGGGGCGACGTCATCGGCTACATCGGCAACACCGGCCGCGCCACCGGTTATCACCTGCACTACGAAGTCCACGTCGACGGCTCGGCCGTCGATCCGCGCGCTTACATCCTCGACCGGTTCTGAGTTTCAGGGGGGCTAGGCGCCCCCCTCAGGCGAACGCACATGTCGTTCGCCTTCACCCCCATCCCCGGCGGCTTCCGCCGCCGCCTCGGGCTTCGCCCTCGGAGCCGTCTGCTAATTAGCAGACGGCTTCTTCGTTCAGGTTCCGGAGTTCCCAGGAAAGTTCAGGCCGCCCGGTCAGGCCGCCCGGCCCCGCGCGCATTTTGTGCGGCTTGCGGCCGGCCAGGCATCCCCGTTCTCAGCGGCTGCACCGCTGCCTTGCTGTGACCGACTCTTTGCCGTTGACTCGGGTACGCCAATCTCGCTGCTGCCCCGGGCTCCCGCCCCGCTGGCGGCCGGTGGCAGAGGCCTTCTCGGGGGAATCTTTTTGCTAGACTGAAGGTTCTGGTCCGAGCGGTTTCTCAATCCCGGTGCAGGCGTCGTAAGCGCAGTCCACTCCGTCGATAGGAAGCCCCTGTGGCGGCGTCCACCGCTCCTCCGATGTTTCAACTTTCCGCGAGAACGCGATGATCAACAAAGTCCTCACCAAGCTGTTCGGCAGTCAGCATGCCCGCGACCTCAAGAAGATGGTCCCGGTGGTCGAAAGCGTCAATGCTCTCGAGCCCACCATGGAGGCTCTCTCGGATGCCGAGCTGATCGCCAAGACGGACGAGTTTCGCCAGCGCCTGGCCGACGGCGAGACCACCGACGACCTGCTGCCGGAAGCTTTCGCGGTGGCCCGCGAGGCCGCCAAGCGCACCGTCGGGATGCGTCCCTACGACGTCCAGCTGGTGGGCGGTGCGGTGCTTCACCGCGGTCGCATCGCGGAGATGAAGACCGGCGAGGGCAAGACTTTGATGGCCACCTTGCCGGTATATCTCAACGCCCTGACCGGCAAGGGTGTGCACGTGGTGACGGTGAACGACTACCTGGCGCGGCGCGATTCCGAGTGGATGGGCCAGATCTACCGCTTCCTGGGGCTCTCCGTCGGCGTCATCCAGAGCAACCTGACGGACGCCGAGCGCAAGGAAGCCTACGGCTCGGACATCACCTACGGCACCAACAACGAGTTCGGCTTCGACTACCTTCGGGACAACATGAAGTTCGATCTCGCCTCGATGGTGCAGCGCGATCACCACTACGCCATCGTCGACGAGGTCGACTCGATCCTGATCGACGAGGCGCGCACGCCGCTGATCATCTCCGGCCCGTCGGAGGAGTCGACGGACAAGTACTACCGCATCAACGCCATCATTCCGAAATTGGTACGCGGCGAAGAGATCGAGGAGGAGGACGGCAACAAGCTCACCACCGGCCACTTCCTGGTCGACGAGAAGTCTCAGTCGGTGGCCCTCACGGACGAAGGCGTCGGTCGCGTCGAAGAGCTCCTCGGCCTGAGCAATCTCTACGACCCGGCCAACATGGAGATGATTCACGCCGTCAACAGCGCCCTGCGTGCCCACCATCTCTACAAGAAGGATGTCGCCTACCTGATCAAGGACGGCGAGGTGGTGATCGTCGACGAGTTCACCGGCCGCATGATGCCCGGACGGCGCTGGTCCGACGGCCTGCACCAGGCGGTGGAAGCGAAGGAAGGGGTGCAGATCAAGCGCGAGAATCAGACCCTCGCCACGATCACCTTCCAGAACTACTTCCGCATGTACGAGAAGCTCGCCGGCATGACCGGTACGGCCGACACCGAGGCCACCGAGTTCGGGCAGATCTACAAGCTCGACGTCACCGTCGTGCCGACCAACAAGCCGATGGTGCGGGACGACCGGGCGGATCTGGTGTACCGCACCGAGGGTGAGAAGTGGAGCGCCGTCGTCGAAGACATCCGCGACGCCAACGGTCGCGGCCAGCCGACCCTCGTCGGCACCGTCTCGATCGAGAGTAGCGAGATGCTCTCGAAGCGCCTCAAGGCCAAGCGCGTGCCGCACGTCGTGCTCAACGCCAAGTTCCACGAGCGCGAGGCGGCGATCGTCGCCCAGGCGGGGCGGCGCGGTGCCGTCACCATCGCCACCAACATGGCGGGCCGAGGCACCGACATCGTCCTCGGCGGCAACCCCGAGGGCCTGGCCCGCGCCGAGGTCGATCCGGAGAAGGAGCCAGAAGCGTTCGCCGAGACCGTCGCACGCTTCGAGGAGAGCTGCGCTCGCGAGCGCGACGAGGTGCTTGCCGCCGGCGGCCTCCACATCCTCGGCACCGAGCGCCACGAGTCGCGCCGCATCGACAATCAGCTCCGCGGCCGCTCCGGCCGCCAGGGCGACGCCGGCTCGTCGCGCTTTTACCTGTCCCTCGAGGACGACCTGATGCGCATCTTCGCCGGCGACCGGGTCAAGGGCCTGATGGGCCGCCTCGGCATGGAGGAAGGCGAGCCGATCGAGGCCAACATGGTCAGCAAGGCCATCGAGCGGGCTCAGAAGCAGGTCGAGGGCCGCAACTTCGAGATTCGCAAGCACCTCCTCGAGTACGACGACGTGATGAACAAGCAGCGCGAGGAGGTCTACCGCCTGCGCCGCGACATCCTCGCCGGTACCGAAGGGCGCGAGTACCTGCTCGAGATCAGCTCCGGCGTGCTCGACTTCCTGATCGACGACTGCTGCCCGGAAAAGAGCGATCCCCTCGACTGGAAGCTCTCGGAGCTCGGCACGGAAGTGCTCGCCTACTTCGACATCAACGTCCACGAGCTCGAGGTCGACCTCGAAGAGCTCGGTACAGACGAGCTGCGCGAGCACCTCTGGAAGGCCATCGAGGCCAAGTACGAAGACAAGGAGCAGCGCCTCGAGGAGCTGCGTGAGGGCCTGACCCGGATGTTCGAACGCGACGTCATGCTGCGCGTCGTCGACCAGTCCTGGAAGGACCACCTGCTCGCCCTCGACCACCTCAAGGAGGGCATCGGCCTGCGGGGCTACGGCCAGCGCGACCCCCTCAACGAGTACAAGCGCGAGAGCTTCGAGCTCTTCCAGGCGATGAAGGAACGGATCGAGGACACCATCATCAAGACCCTCTTCCGCCTCGAGCCGGCGAGCGAGGAGCAGATGGACGAGCAGCGCCGGCGGCGCCAGCAGGCGCCCAAGCCGAAGTACCAGCTCAACGCCCCGCGCAAGTCGGCGGTCCCCGAGACCGGCCCCAAGACGGTCAAGCGGCAGGGCGAGAAGGTGGGGCGCAACGCACCGTGCCCCTGCGGCTCCGGCAAGAAGTACAAGAAGTGCCACGGCGCCAAGCAGAGCGTCGGATGATGCACCGCCGTCCGCGCCGTCGGCGATGAGCGGCTCTGCGGGGCCTCCCCCGAAGTCGGCCTCCAGCAAGGCCTCGCGCTGGCTGGTGGGCCTGGCCTTGGGCTGTGGCGGACTACTGGTCGTCGCCGGCATCGCCCTCGCCATCGCTGCCTTCTGGCTCTTCGGCAGCGGTCCCCAGGTGGCCTCCGAGAAGATCCTCGGTCCGCAGTCCCAGGGCTATGTCGCGCTCCCCGACCCGGCCGGTGATGCCGGCATCGCCGAGCTGCTGACGGTGTTCATCGGCGAGGTCCAGGCGGCCGAGGGCTCGCGCTCCGACCTGCCAGAGTTCCTGCGCGGCTTCGAGCAGATGCAGCAGAACCAGGGCGCCGCCAATCTTCAGATGTGGTTACCCCGCGAGGTCACCGTCGCCTTCGAGCAACCTGCCGGAGCCGAAGCTGCAGAGATCCTCGCCGCCATCAATCTGCGCAGCTTCCCTCGCCTGATCAAGACCATCGTCGAGAGCCAAGCCGAGGTTTCGGACGCCGTTTATCGCGACCACCGGGTACAAGATCTCGGCGAGATCGTGATGGCCTTCCACGGCACTACCCTGCTCGCCGCCGCCAGCCGCGAGACCCTCGAGATCGGCATCGATCGTTTGGAGGACGGTTCTTCGGATCGGGCACCGCCCGCCCTGGCGACGGACGAGTCCTTGACCCACGGCGATCTGTTCGGTCGCCTGCCGGCCGGCAGCGGCCTGCTCGAAGCGGCCCTCGGCAAGCTCCTCGAGATGTTTCCAGCGCGCGACGCGGCCGAGTCTCTCGAACAGGTGTCCGACGTCGTCGATGGTCAGTTCAGTCTCGACCTGGTCGATGCCGACGCGCTGACCGCCGAGCTCTGGCTGACCTGTCGCGGCGCCGGAGCGGCGCAGCGCTGGGCCCGAAGGCTGAGCGGGAGCGAGCGCCTCGATCACGGCCTGACGGTGACCTCCGAGGCGCGAGCCGAGGGAGCCCGGGTCGAGACCCGCCTCGAGCTGAGAGGCCTGCGCGAGGCGCTTCGTGCGATGGTCCACGACGAAGAATTCTGAGGTCCATTCGGGGCGACCGCGACCCGCCGTCGGAAGTGTGCCGACGGTCGCCGCGAACCTCCTCAGACCCGGGCTGGACCGACGACCAGAGGGGCGATTAGAATCCCGTATGCTCGACGAGGCCATCCCCATCGCCCTCACCTTCGACGACGTTTCGCTGGTGCCCGGGCTCTCCGAAGTCCACCCCAATCAGGTCGATCTGACCACCCGCCTGTGCCGCGGCATCAACCTCAACGTGCCCTTTGTGTCCGCCGCCATGGACACCGTCACCGAGGCACGCCTGGCGATCTCCATCGCCCAGGAGGGCGGCCTGGGCGTGATCCACAAGAATCTCTCCATCGACGACCAGGCCGCCGAGGTGGACAAGGTCAAGCGCAGCGAGTCGGGCATGATCGTCGATCCCGTCACCATCCATCCCGAGGCGCGCATCCGCGAAGCCTTGGCGTTGATGTCGCGCTACAAGATCTCCGGTGTTCCGGTGACCGACGGCAGCGGCCACCTGGTCGGCATTCTGACCAACCGCGACCTGCGCTTCGAGGACGACCTCGAGCGGCCCGTCGAAGAGCTGATGACGCACGAGAACCTGGTGACCGTGCCCGAAGGCACCACCCTCGCCCAGGCCAAGGCGTTGCTCCACAAGCACCGCATCGAGAAGCTGCTGGTGGTCGACGACGACAGCAACCTGACCGGCTTGATCACGGTCAAGGACATCCAGAAGATGATGGACTACCCGCGCGCCTGCAAGGACAACCTCGGGCGCTTGCGGGTCGGCGCCGCGATCGGCGCCTCGGGGGATTTCCTCGATCGGGCCGCCGCCCTGGTGGACGCCAAGGTGGACGTTCTGGTGCTCGACTCTTCCCACGCCCACAGCCGCGGCGTTCTCGAAGCCATCACCCAGGTGCGGGAGCGTTTCCCGGACGTCGCCCTGATCGCCGGCAACGTCGCCACCGCCGAAGGCACCAAGGCCCTGATCGAGCGCGGCGCCGACGCCGTCAAGATCGGCATCGGACCGGGCAGCATTTGCACTACCCGGGTCGTCACCGGCGCCGGCGTGCCGCAGATCACCGCCGTCCTGGAGTGCGCCCGTACCGCCGCCGAGCACGACATCCCGGCGATCTCCGATGGCGGCATCAAGTTCTCCGGCGATTGTTCGAAGGCGGTCGCCGCCGGCGCCGAGGCGGTGATGATCGGCTCGCTCCTCGCCGGCACCGAAGAAAGCCCCGGCGAGACCATCCTCTACCAGGGCCGCCAGTTCAAGGCCTATCGGGGCATGGGCAGCTTGGGTGCGATGGCCCAGGGCAGCGCCGACCGCTACTTCCAGCAGGCCTCCGACATCAACGGCAAGATGGTGCCCGAAGGGATCGAGGGCATGGTGCCCTACAAGGGCAGCGTCCACCAGATGCTGCTGCAGCTGATCGGCGGCCTACGCGCCGGCATGGGCCTGTCCGGCTGCGCCTCGATCCAGGAGATGCGCACCCAGGCGCGCTTCGTGCGGGTCACCGCCGCCGGCCTCAAGGAAAGCCACGCCCACGACGTGACGATCACCAAGGAAGCTCCCAACTACTGGGTCGACCGCTAGCAGGCTGCTGAGAAGACAACCTGGAACCGAGCTTGGCGGCGAAGCCGGCTCGCGGCATTTCTTGGTTCCTCAAGAGCTCCCGAGCCCAGCGGGCGAGGCAGCGGCAAAGCCGCTGAGGACGGGGGTGAAGGCGCACGACATGCGCGTGCGCCTGAGGGGGGCGCCTTTAGCCCTCCTGGAAGGACAGTAGATGCTGATAATTTGCTACGCAAATTATCAGCATCTACTAGGGAGCGAAGCGGCCGAGCCAGGCCCGTAGCTCCGGGCGCCGCTGACGCCAGGCAATCCCGAGATAGCTGCCGCCGTAGAGCCCCACCACCAGAGCCGCCGCCAGCGCCAGCGGCCACGATGGCGGCAAGAAATACCACAGCAGGGCCGGCAGGACGGCGGCGAGCAAAGCCGCCAGCACCATACCCCCAGCCCCGCTCCAGGGCAGGCGAAAGTCCGGCATGGTGGCCTGCAAGCGGCGACGCAACAGCCCGAGCTCTCCCCAGGCCCCGGCGGCCGACCCCAAAGCCAGTCCGGCGACGCCCAGAAACAGCGGTCCCTGAGAGCCCTCGCCGAGGGCGATGCGGTCGAGCAGGAGCATGGCCGGAATGCCGACAGCCAGCGAGATCAGCAGGCGAGCGCCGGCAATGCGCGCCGGCGTCTTGGTGTCGCCGAGGGCGAAAAAGGAGTTCTGGAACAGGCGCGAAGTCGCCGTCGCCGGCAGGCCCAGGGTGTAGGCGCAGAGCACCAGGTAGACCTGCTGCTGGCTGACGGCGTCGAACTCACCGGTGCGAAACAGGCCCCCCACCAACAGCAGGCCGAAACACCAGTAGCCGAGGACCGTGGGCAGCACCAGGAAGAGCATCTGGCGCAGCGAGCCGTCGAGACGCTCGACGAAGCGCTTTCGCCCGGCCTCGCCGAGGCGGGCGAGCTCCGGTAGCTCGGAGGCGGCAACGGCCATGCCGAAGAGGCTGATCGGCAGCAAGTAGAGAAACTGCGCGTAGCGCTGCCCGGACAGGGCGCCGGCGACTAGAAAAGAAGCCAGAAAATTGTCGAGGTAGCTCGATAGCTGGTAGACGCCGCGTCCGGCCACCGCCGGCCCGAAGGCGCGCAACACCGCCGGCAGGCCCGGCACGCCAGGCGATAGCGACAAGCGGAAGCCGCGCAGCAAGCCGACTACGAAGGGCAGCTGGACGGCGAGCTGCAGAGCGCCACCGACCAACGCACCAGCGCAGGCCGCCAATAGCAGGCGGTCGCTCGGGGCCTCGCCCCCGGCCACCTGACGAGCACCGTACACCAAGCCGGCGATGATCGCCGCGCTCCACGCCACCGGCGCCAGGTAGGGCACCAGAAAGCGCCGATGGCTGTTGAGCACGCCGAGGCACCAGGCGGCGAGCACCAGAAGCCCGGCCATCGGGAAGATCCAGCGCACTGCCGCCACCGCCAAGGGAAAACGATCGACACTCATCTCGCCGGCCGCCACCCGCGCCGCGTCGCCGCTGAAGCCCGGCGTCAACAGGGCCACCAGCGGCTCGGCGAACAGGAAACCGAGGAGAGCGATCCCTCCCGCGACGCACACCAGGAGTGAGAAGACGGCGCCGGCGAGGCGTCCCGCCTCGTCGCGGCGCCCGGCCTCGAGGAGACGGCTGTAGACCGGGATGAAGGAGGCCGAGAGGGTGCCCTCGCCGAGGAGATTCTGCAGCAGATTCGGCCCCCGCAGAGCCGCCTGCAGGACGTCCGAGAGGGCTCCGACGCCGAGATAGTGGGCGATGATCCGCTCGCGCACGAAGCCCGCCATGCGGCTGGCGAAGATGCCCAGCGCCACCGTGCCGGCAGCGCTCTTGCGAGTCACCACCGCCGGGCCTCAGTCGGGCAGGTCATTCCAGTGCAAGATGAGGTTGAAGAGGAAGCGGAAGTCGGACGGATTGAGATGCCGATGGAGCGGGTTGAAGGCGTAGAGGACGACCCGCCCCTGCCCCACCGGCAGGTCGGCGATGGCCGGCTTGCCGGCCACCCGGTCCGGATGATCGACGAAGCCCGACAGCACCAAGGGGCGATCCTCGACTTCCGGTTCGGCGACCTCCTCGGGCACCGGCAGCTCCTCGACTTCGAGCTCGTTCTCGCCGACCAGGATCTCCTCCTCGACCAACAGCTCGTCGTCGAGGATCTCCTCTTCGACCACCTCCTCGGCGGCCAGAGAGGGCTTCTCCTCTTCCTCGAGGGCATCGCCGAACTGCAGCACGATGCGCGCCTCCTCACGCTCGTCGACCTCGAACAGAAGACCGTTGCCGCGGAAGACGCTGGTGCGCTCCTGATATCCGTAGGTCAGAGGATGATCCGGCCTCACCACCCGTGCCGCGAGCTCCGATCCCGGCGTCCGAACCGCCTGCCGGGCGCGCCCAACCCGCGGCACCAGCCCGCCCTCGACGGGCAGCACGGTGCCGTTGCCGAAGGCCGCCAGCACTCCCCCGTCCTCGACGAAGCGCTGCAGCTCGAGCAGGCCGGCGAAGCCCATGCCGCCGGTGATGTCCGGCGAAGAATTGGGCAGCCCATGGGAGGGAAACTCGGTGGTCTGGGTGTAGGCCAGCGGGCTCCAGCGGCGGTCGATGCCGTGGATCATGCGGCGCAGGCTCGAAACCGCCGGCGGGAAGAGCAACACGTCGAACCGGCTGCGCAGTCCGCCGCGGCGCAGATCGTCGGGGCTGACCAGCTCGTACTGCAGACCCTGCCGGTCAAGGCTGTAGCGCGCCCAGCCAGCATCCTGAGTGCGCACCCAGGTGTGGACGACGCCGACGCGCGGCAGGTCGACCACGTGCCGGCGCACCGACGGCACCGCCAGCGCCGGGCGCACCTCGAGGCCGAGCTCGGCGGCGACCTGCTCCACCAGGGCGCGCGGCGCCTGAATCAACCAGCTCCCCACCGGGTAGTCGACGCCACCGTCGGAGAAGGCCTCCTCGGCGGCATCGACCTGGTAGTCGGCGAGGTAGAGACGGGCTCTCAGCAGGGAGGTCTGACCGCGGTCGGCGAGCAGGAAGAGACCGGTGCCGAAGTCGCTGCCCTGCACTCCCCCGGCCCGCGGCAGGGGCGCCGCGACCGCCGCCATGGGAGCCTTCAACAACGCCGGATCGTCGATCAACCGGCCGCTGACGCCGTGCAGCAGAGGCCAGGTCCAGGCGACGTCGTCATAGGGCGGATTGGGCTCGTCCTTGGGAAACTCCTGTCGCGAGAGGAAGTTGAGAGCGCCGTTGCGGGCCGGTTGATCGAAGCGCACGACGTAGGAGTCGGCGGCGACCTCCTCCTCCCCGAGGGTCACCGAGTCGACCAGGCGATGGACCTCGATGCGGTGCTCGAGGAGCAGTTCGACGAGGCTCGCCAGCCGCCCGGGATCGCGCTGCTCGCGATCGAAGACCCAGCCGTGGGGAGCCTCGTCGCGGCCGTTTTCGATCGCTCGCGAGGCTTTGCGCCAGAGGTTCTCCTGCAGCTGGTCGGCGTGGAGGGCGGCATAGTCGAGGCCCGCCAACACGCCGGCCTGCATGAAGTTGGTGTTGTTGCGCATCGACCAGGTGACTTTCTCCGCCGGCGGCCAGGGGCGGTACCACTCGACCTCGGTGACCTTCTCGCCGAGGAAGCGCACCTCCGAGAGGTCGCGCTCGAAGGTTCCCGGGTGGACGTTGCCGAAAGTCTCGTAAAACCGTCCGACGGCGTTGTGGTTGTGGGCCACGGATACCAGATAGCCGGGCCACCAGCCGTCCCAGAAGCCCCACACCCAAACCCCGGGAAGACCCTGCGCCTGCAGGGTCGACGCCTCATGGTGGGCCATCTGGGTCCACTCGTTGATGGTCACCGGATCGACCGCCGGGCTGTAGGGGCCGTGGCCGGTCGAGATGTAGAGCAGAGGCAACGACTCATGGAGGTCGTGCATCACCTGCGGCCGGTAATCGAAGAAGACCCCCTGAACGGCGCGCGTCAGGGCCTGGGTGCGCTGCATGCCGTCGCGGTTGTTGTCGTGGAAGATGTAGCGCCCCCAGTAGGGCGGCGAAGCGATCTCCTGAATGTCCCGCCACTCGAGAGCGCTGCCGTCCGCCTTCGTCCGGCCGGCGAGGTGGCGGCGATACCATTCCACCACCCGGTCCCGGCCATCGGGCTCGACCACCGGCGTGATCAAGACCACCAGCCGCTGGCGCATGCGCTGGATCTCCGGGCGCTCGCTGACCGCCAGCCGGTAGGCCAGCTCCATCAGCATCTCCGGCGATCCGGTTTCGCGCGAGTGCAGCCCGCCGAGCAGGTAGTAGACCGCCGGCGTCTCGGCGACCAGGCTGCCCATTTCGACCTCGCTGGTACGGCGGGGGTCGGCCAGGCGCCGACTCTGGCCCTTGATCGCATCGAGGTTGGCCAGCTGACCCTCGGAGGAGATCGCCACCAGCACCATCTCGCGGCCGCCTTCACTCTTCCCCAGCACCTCGAGGGAAACCCGTGGGCTGGCTTCCGCGAGGCGCCGGAAGTAGCCGTGCACCTCGGCCGTCGTGCTCAGCACGTCGGGAGCGCCGGCGATGTGGCCCAAGACATCCGCCGGCGAAGGGACCGAATCCGACTCCGGTACCGACGCCACCGAGTCCGGCAGGTAGCGCTCCGCGGTGGTGGCGGCCCGAATCGCCTCCGCACTGCCGGCTTCCGGCGTGTCCACCGACTGAGCCGACAGGGGCGCGATTGCCAGAACCAGAACGAAAACCGGAAGGACCCCGATGGGGGCCATCATGTTGCGCAGCTTCATGACCGCTCTCCTCACGTCTCGATACGGGCCGGCTGCAGACGGCACGCCGGTGTCATCGCTCCGGCGCGCCCCGCGGCAGGGCACCTGATCGCACAATAGCTCTGCAATCTATCCCGAGGCTCCGCCTTCTCCAAACCTCGCCCGCCGCTTCCGTCGCCTGTCCCTCCTGCTCTATGCTGCTGCCATGGACCCAGCGATTCGGGAGCTCACCGACGCCCTGCGCCGAGCCCGCGGCCGGCCCATCGTGATCGTCACCGGCGCCGGCATCAGCGCCGCCAGCGGCATTTCCACCTTCCGCGGCAGCGACCCCGATGCGGTGTGGAATCAATACGACATCGAGATGGCGACTTTCGGGTTTTTCGAAAGGGATCCGGTGGCACAGTGGCGCTGGTACCTGGAGCGCTTCCGCCGCGCCCTCGCCGCTGAGCCCAATCCCGCTCACCACGCCCTGGTCGCCCTCGAGGGCTGGGCCGAGGGTCGATTCGATCTGGTGACCCAGAACATCGACACTCTGCACGAGCGCGCCGGTTCTCAGGCCCTGATCAAAGTCCACGGCAGCGCCGACCGGGTGCGCTGCTCGCGCGCCGGCTGCTCCCTTGGCGAGCCCATCGGCTCCCTGCCGCGACACGAGAAAGACTTCGCGCCCTTCCTCGCCGAGCCGCGGCGCGACAACCTGCCCACTTGCCCTGAGTGCGGTTCCCTGCTGCGTGCCCACGTCTTGTTCTTCGACGAGTACTACACCGCCCACCGCGACTATCGCTACCGGGAAGTGGCCGATGCCGCCGAGCGCGCCGAGCTCTTGATCTTCATTGGCACCTCGATGGCGGTCGGCGTCACCGAGATGTTCCTGCAGGCGGCGGCCCGGCGGGGAGTTCCCGCCTACTCCCTCGATCCCGCCGCCGAGCGCGTGCCACGCGGCGTCCGCCCCCTCGCCGCCAAGGCGGAAGAGCTCCTGCCGGCCGTGGCGGTCGAGCTCGCCTCCTCACGGATCGACTGACCTCGCCGTTCCCCCACCGGCCAGCTGGGGGGTGAGTACTTTCTGCTCGCCATTCGTCAGACCAGTAGTTTCTTTCCTGGTTCTTCAATGGCGATTCAAAGCAGATCGTAGGGAGGCAGTCATGAAGTCAGCATGGAGCATGTCATCGAACCGGTGGGTAACCTTCGGCCTCTCTCCACCCTGTCGGAGGGGCCTCGGGTCGATCCTGGCCATTCTCCTCTGGGGGCAGGTCGCACTGGCAGCACCTGCTCTGTCAGACACGCAGAGGCTAGGCACTGCGATGTCGCCGAATCCACCGCCGCGGGCGGAGTCTTCCAACGAGGACGTCAGGATTCGCGTTTCGCTTCAGGGATCGACGGATCAGCAGGCGGAGCTCGAGGCTGAGGCCGAGTGCCTTTCGCAGGTTTTATTGGCCGATTCTCGGGTGGTGGATCGCTTCGAGTTCACCCATGCCGTCCTGATCTTCCCCAAGGGTTCCTCGACTGTCGGACCAAGCCCGTTCAACTATCCTGTGCCGGCACCTGACACGAAACAGGAAAGGCAACGCTTCGGGGTCTTGATTCAGTGCCAAGGCAAGGCTGCCTGGCTCGGCGCCTTCGAGCTGCAGATCGTCCCCCGACCGCCGGACGATCCGAGACCACCGAGCCCGTCCCCCGAGTTGGTGATCAACGATCTCGGTCCACCAGTTCCCCCGAGCGGGAACGGCTTTCTCGACATCGAGGCCGGAGTGGAGTTCTCTCGCAACGAGAGCGGCCTTGCTATCGCCGAGTACCTATCCGCCGAGCTCGGCATCAACCTCGGCCGCGCCTCGATCTCATTGCGGTTGCAACAGCAAGATGCCGAAACCGAGTCCTCTTCCGACGAGCTTTCCGACGTGGGGTTCCGTTCCGACAGCGCGACGGGCTCGACGCTGACCACCGGAGAAATCGTCTTCGCCATGGAGCCGATGCGCCATCGTCTGGTGAGACCGCGATTCCAAGGCGCCCTGGGCTATGGAAAGATCTTAGGAAACAGTGATCGAAGGAGCGACCGCGAGGGATTCAGCCCGGCGATTTCTGCCGGATTCGTCGCCGACCTGACCTACCGCGTCTCGGCCACGGCGGATGCAACGCTGCGCTATCGCGCCAAGGCCGAAGAGCTCTCCGGAGACTTTCGGCTCGGACTGAGGTTGCGATTCTGATGGCCCGCGAGCCGGCACTCGATGAGAGTCCACCAAGCCGAGTCGAATCACGAACCCTTCGACGCCAACGCTCCCAACGTCGGGAGCGGAGCTTGACCGCCATGCAACCATCCGACTCCCGAGCGGCCGCAGAAAGTCCTGCCCCGAATTCGCAGCGTGGCGCGGACCAGGCGAAGCTCGAACGGCTGCGCAAAAACCTATTGCAGACGGTTCATCGCCTGCTCGGTTCCCGCCATCGCCAGATGGCGGAGGACATCGTGCAGGAGGCTCTCACCAGAGTCCTCGAGAAGCTCGGTCCCGATGGGCTCGTCGAAGCCTCCCCCGGCCTTCTGTACAAGACCGCCTACCACGTCTTCATCGATGATCGCCGCCGCTCCGGCAGAGTTCAGTTTCATGGCCTCGACATGATCGCAGCACCTCCGCTTCAGAGTCCCGGGCAAGAACGCAGACTCTCGGACCAACGGTTCAGCGGCATGGTGGTGTCCTGCCTGAAGCTTCTAGCCTCGGCGCGACGGCAGGCTGTGTTTCTCAAGGTCTTGGGTTTCTCGGCCAAGGACTCGGCCAGAATCTTGGGACGCACCGCGCGCCAGATTCGCAACCACATCTTTCGCGGGATCACCAACCTCAGAAGCTGCCTCGACGAGAAAGGAGTCCACGATTGAATTCCTTCGAAGCCGAGATTCAACGCCTTCGATCGGCGGTCCTGACGCACCAAGCGAACGAGCCAGGCCCCGAGTGCCCGAGCAGCGAAGAGATCTGGCGAGCCACCAGCGGTGAGTTGGCGCCGGCTCGGGGACGTGCCATCGTCGAGCATGCCCTCGGCTGCCGGGCTTGCTCGGTCGCGCTGGAAGTCGCCAACGATCTCGTCAATGGCGCCAACGCAAGCGACCGGCCAGCCGCCACGAACCGCCACCGTTCGCGACTCGCTCCTCTGGTGGCGGCCGCCGCCCTCGCGCTGATGGTCGTCCTTCTGCCTCGTCCCTGGCATGAAGAGTCGGCGTCCCGCCGCGGCACTCCTCTCCTCGAGGAGTCCCAGCGGCACAGCGAGCGGCTGCCGCGCAACCAGGCAGTGCTGCGATGGCGCGGCGATCGCAGCCTCGGTACCTACGGCCTACGAGCTCGCTGGCTCTCCAACGACTCCGCCGGAGAGCTCTGGAACGGTGAGGCGATCGCGGTGCAGTCCGACGAAGTCGAGGTTTTCTATCGCGTCGCGCCGCAGGAACTTTCACCGGTACCCGATGGCGCTCGACTGTACTGGACGGTCGAGGTCATGGTGCGCGGAACACCGGTCCGCAAGACCTTCTCCGCGGTGCTCGTCGAGTAGGGTGCGATCACTTTTCGGAGGAAAAACGTAGGTCGGAGTCTCCGATCAAGACGAAGGTCGCCCAGTCATCGGGCGGGGCTTGGGACGACCTCATCTCGACCCTCGCCCGATGCAGCGCCTCCCCCGCCGACACCCCCTTCGCGAGCTGATCGTAGAAGCTCAGCACGAGCCGCGACGCGTTGCGATCGGAGACCGGGCGATGACTCGCGATGACGCTGCGGGCGCCGGCCTGCAAGAAGGCCCGCGCCAGGCTCATGATGCCCTCACCCTCGACCAGGGAACCGTTGGCGCCCTCGCAGACTCCCAGCACCACCAGCGGCGGCACTCGCCGCAACTGGACGATCTCGTGGGGTTGCAGCAAGCCATCTTGATCCAAGCTGCCCGGTGCCAGGCAAACCGCCGAGCGGCGAGGCTTCCCGGGAACGGCCTGAGCATGGGCGGCGAAGTGCAAGATCGAGAAGCGCCCCAGATCCAGGCTCATCAGGGACTGCTCGCTGGCCTGCCGGCGCGCCAGCACGCTGCCCACGCCCAGCAGGCTCTTGACCTCACGGCCCTCGGACCTGCCGTACCGAAGCGGTTTGAGAGCGAGGCAAGGCTCCGTGATGGCGACCTCCGAAGGCGACCACTCGCCCTCTGCCAGCGGCTCGGGATCCACCAAGGCGAGAACCGAAGCCGGGGGAAGAGGGGTCCGCTCCTCCACCCGCTGGAGGAAGAGCCGGGCTGACGGCGTATAGGAGAAGCGCAGACCCTCGAAACGAGGTCGATCTTCTTCCGCCAGCAGCAGAAGATTGAAGGGAAGATGGTGCAGCGCACCATGAGGACTGATCACCAAGTGACCGATGCCAGGGGGCAGAAGCTCCAACACTGGAGCCAGGACCGCCCTCCGAATCGGTTCGACGAGGATGCCGAGCTGCCCGGCCCACTGCTCGGGCTCATTGCCCTGCGTCAGGACGTTCAAGGTCGACAAGAAATCGATCCGCCGACTCGCTTCTTCGCAGCCCTCGAGGGCGAGACCTCGACTGCCCTGCGGGGTGACCAGGATCGCCCAACAGCCGGCTCCCAGGCCCCGCAGGACAGTCTCCCCGCTGGCGAAGAGGTAGGAAACGTAAGCCTGGTCGCTTTCGAGGGCACCCTCGATCTTCTTCAGCAAGGGCGTGTCGAGGCGCAACGCCACCGCCGCTCCCCGATCCGGTCCTTGGCTGTAGACCTCCTGGTCGATCAACCGTTCCACGGTGACCCGATCTGCCGCCAGCTCGTCGAAGGAGCGTCGCGAATAATCGCGCTGGGCGATTCGGCGATTGATCTGGCTCAGTTGAGAAGACCAAGTCGCAACCTTGTCGAGCCGTCGAGTCGTTCCGCGAGAGCCCTCCGTACGGAGGCCCTGGAGCGCTTCGAGGAGAGACCGGCTGCGCATCGTCTCGACGAGAGCGAAGGCCTGCCCGAGAAGCGCGCCGCTGTCGCCCGCGAGAGACTCACGGAGCACCAGTCCAGCAACCCACTGATAGTGCTCGCCCCAGGCCGAGACGACCCCCGTACGTCCGGCGGAGCCAGCCTGGGAAGCCCGCAGACCTTCGACCTCATGGAGCAAATCGATGCCGGCAGCCATCGCCTCCTGGCGGCGCCCGAGGGCCCAAAGGACCTCGCTGCGAGCCCGCCGGACCACCAGCCTCGACCACGAGGAGTCAGCCCCAGCCACCAACTCCTCGGCCTCGCCGATCAGGTCCAAGGCTCGCCCCCGGGAACCATCGGGGTTCTCATTGGCGAGCTGAACTGCCAGGGCGGAAAGGCACTTCACCCGCTGCCGGGCATACCTGCCGCCATCCCGCGCGGTCACCGAGAGGCAGCGTTCGAGACTCTGCCGCTCGCCGAGGAGCTGCCCCTTGAGCCACAGGGAGTCGAGCACGGCACTGCGGTTCGGATGGCAGATGTCGACCTCTCCGAGGTGCCCCAGGGCCTCCTGACGGGTCGCCGAGGACCAGAACTCCCGGTCGGCGATCTCAATCCCTGCCAGCAGATTGCGAATCGTCGGCGCCGCATGGAGCTGCTCGCCGTAGTGAGAGACGATCTCTCGGCCGTAGAGCCTCGCCTGGTCATACTGGCCAAGAGCGTAGAGGGTCGTGGTCATCAGGTGGAGCCACTGTGGCCGCAGCGGCTCCAGCGCCTCGGCATCTTCCTCCACCTTGAAGAGAGACTCGGCGGCCAACAGGAGCGAGTAGGTCTTGGAGAGAAGCTGACCGGCATTCAAGTGCTCGGCTTCGGCCAGATAGGTTCTCAGCCTGGTCGCGGCGTCGAGATCCTGCTCCCGGAGGGCCACGATCGCCGCGATATCCCGATCCGCCTCGCGACGTTTTCCGATCACGATGTGGTATCTCGCCGCTCCACTCAGGGCAACGACCTCGAGGCTGGTGGCGCCTTGCCGCGAAAACGCGTCCGCCGCTTCACGAAAGAGCGCGCCCACGTCCCTGCCACTCGCGAACCAGCGAAGCTCCGCCAGCTTGTAGGGAATCCAACCGTTGTCGGCCCCCTCGGACCTGACGCTCTCGAGTCGATCGATGGTGTAAGTGCGATGGCAGCGATCGGCGGCGATGGTCAGATCTTTCGCGGCCGCCGCCGTCGGGTTGTCCCGAAGCCCGTCGATCAGCTGATCGATCCGCAACCTGGCCGCCGGCTCGTTCTCGCACCGCGGCGGCGCAGGGCAATCCATCGTCTCGCCGTCGAGCGCCACCGCAGCAAGGAAGAAAAGGGCAACAATAAGAACCCTTATTTTCGACCTTTTGAGCATTTTTCAATGCTAGCACGGCAATCCGACCCCTGACGCACGAGGCATCTCGACCGACTGCGAGCAAGTGCAGACGGTGGAAGAAGCCGTAGGTTCTTGAAGATGCAAGGCAGCCGTCGCTGCCACGACGCAGCCGTACTCGGCGTACTGCGAGGAGAGCAAGCGACGGATAGCGCCGCAGATTCGGGGACCTACGGACGCGCAGCGGAAAGCTGGTGAGAAAGGTCGGGCTAGCCCGCCCTTCTCACGAGGTTTCCTCGCGAGAGGCCGAAGGTTCTTGAAGATGCAAGGCAGCCGTCGCTGCCACGACGCAGCCGTACTCGACGTACTGCGAGGAGAGCAAGCGACGGATAACGCAGCAGATTCGGGGACCTACGGACTCGCAGCGGAAAGCTGGTGAGAAGGACGGGCTAGATGCGGCCGGCGATCAGCATCGCCATCTCGAGGGCCTGCTCGTAGTTGAGGCGAGGATCGACGAAGGAGCGATAGGCGCGCTCGAGGTCGTCGTCAGCGAGACCGCGGGCGCCACCGGTGCACTCGGTGACGTCTTCGCCGGTGAGCTCGATATGCACCCCACCGAGGTAGCTGCCCGCCGCCTGGTGGATGTCGAAGGCGGTCTCGAGCTCCGCCAGGATGGCCTCGAAGCGCCGCGTCTTGCGGCCGCGGGAGGTTTTCTCGGTGTTGCCGTGCATCGGATCGCAGCACCACAGCACGGTCTTGCCGCTCTCGCGCACCGCCTCGATCAGGGGTGGCAGCCCATCGGCGATGGCGCCGGCGCCGAATCGATGGATCAAGGTTAGACGGCCGGGCTCGTCCTGCGGATGCAGCCGGTCGAGCAGCCGAAGCAGACGATCACGGGTCATCGCCGGCCCGACCTTGACCGCGATCGGATTGCGCACGCCGCGGAAGAACTCGACGTGGGCACCGTCCGGATCCGCCGTCCGCATGCCGATCCACGGCAGATGGGTCGACAGGTCGTACCAACCCTCGCGGCGCGGCACGCGCCGCGTCTGGGCCTCTTCATAGCCCAGATGGAGCCCTTCATGGCTGGTGAAGAAGTCGACCCGCTTGAGCTGCCCGACGGTGCGCCCGGCCAAGGTCTCCATGAAGCTCACCGCTTCCCCGATGGTCTGCACCATGCGCTGGTAGTCGGTCGCCCGCGGCGAGTGCTCGACGAAGTCGAGCTGCCAGTACTCGGGGTGATGGAGGTCGGCGAAGCCGCCTTCGATCAGGCCACGGATGAAGTTGAGGGTCAGCGCCGAGCGCTCGTAGCCGCGCAGCAGGCGATCCGGCGAAGGCATCCGGTCCTCGGCGGTGAAGGCCGCCCCATTGACCAGGTCGCCGCGGTAGCTCGGTAGGGTGACGCCATCGATGGTCTCGAGATCCGAGGACCGCGGCTTGGCATACTGGCCGGCGAAGCGGCCGACGCGAGTCACCCGCTTCTTGCCGCCGTGCAGCAGCACCAGGCTCATCTGCAGCAGGATCTTGAGCTTGCTGGTGATCGAGTCCGCCCGGCAGTCGTCGAAGATTTCGGCACAGTCTCCACCCTGTAGGAGAAAGCGCTCGCCGCGCGCCGCCTCACCGAGCTGCTCCTTGAGGGAGGCGATCTCCCAGGAGGTCACCAACGGCGGCAGCGAACGCAGCTCCGCGAGGGCCTTCTCGAGAGCGGCGGAGTCCGGGTAATTGGGCTGTTGCAGGGCTTCTTTGGAGCGCCAGGATTCGGGAGTCCAGTCGAGCATCGTCATTCCCCTTCGAAGCTCGACATCCTACACCGCCGACCGGCACGGCGGAACCGCTCACCGTCGCAAGTCAATCACCCAATCGACGGCCCAGGAGATGGCCTCCACCAGCAGGGGCCTCTGGTACCTGCCGAAGGACTCCATCGGCACTGCCGCCACCGGCGGCCGTTGGCGCTGGGCCTCGCGGGCGGCGGCCACCGTCTGGCGCTCGGCGCGGTCGAGCCCCCCATCCTTGATCCAGCCCAGAATGCGGTCGAGCTCGTCGGCATCGAACCACAGGCCATGCTCCTTGCACAGGTCGACGATCACCCCGCTGCGCCGACCGTAGTTCTGCCGGTTCATCAGCTTGCCGCAGATCGGGCAGGGCCGGTACATGGGAACATCCTCCGGGCGCGCATCGACCGGGCTGGTGACGGTCCCGGAGGCAGAGCCGACGGAAGTGTCCGAAATACTGGTCGGCACGTGGCCGCCGCGCGCCTGCCGTCCGAGGCGCTCGAAGACATCGCGCTCGAGCCAGATACCGGCACAGCGGGCACACTCGAGGATCGCCAGGCGGCCGACCCGACGACTGCGCAGGCGGCGCCCGTCCTCTTCCGACGGGCAGCTCGGACACGGCACCTCGGTGGGCGTCGACTCGGCCCGCGTCGCGGTCATCGGATGGGCGCAGGAGTGGCAGTACTTGGCGCGCCGGCTGAGGCGAGTCATGCAGTGCGGACAGAGGGCCGACAGGTCGAGCTCGTGGATGGTGAAGTCGGCACCGCAAAAGGCGCAGCTCTCGGCACCGTCCTGGCGCGGCCCGCCGCACGAGCTGCAGTGGATCGCGGCCGACTCGTGGGGCTGCGGCGTCGGCACCGTCACGATCGCTCCGCAGGAGCAATGGAACCGATTGCCCGGCAATTGCCCGGTGACGTCGTATTGTCGCGCGCACTCGGCACAGCCAGCCACCAGCTTGAACTCGGTCATGGTCATCAGTCTACCTCCGCCAATCCCTTGACAGATCCTCGGGGGGACCGTAAAAAAGATTCACATCACGTTCGAAATCCGCCGCCCCGCCCACGCGGTGCGGCGCATACTGCGGAGGATCCGTCTTGCTCAAGCGCCTTGCCACCCTGTCGCTACTCGCCATCGTCGCCTTCACCTTTGACTTCCGACCGGCCACCGAAGCGGCGGTGACGGTGCGCGACGAGATCGAGGGCCTCGCCGGCCAGGCACGGGTCGAGCGCGACCGCTGGGGCGTTCCCCACATCACCGCCCAGAGTGAAACGGACCTCTACTTCATGCAGGGCTGGATCCACGCCGCCGACCGCTTCTTCCAGATGGACGTCACCCGACGCCAGGCCAGCGGCACCCTCGCGGAGATCCTCGGACCGCCGGCGATGGGCAACGACGTGCAGCTCCGCACCCTCGGCTTGCGGCGCGCCGCCGAGCGCTCCTGGGGCGTCCTCACGCCGGTTTCCCAGGCCCACTTGGAGGCCTACGCCCGCGGCGTCAACACGTGGCTCGCGACTCATCCCCTGCCCATCGAATACGGCGCCCTCGAGCTCACCCAGACGGCCCCCTGGACTCCCGTCGACAGCCTGGTGATCGCCAAGGCCATCGCCTTCAACCTGTCCTTCGATCTCGACATCGAAGCCTCCCTCACCCTGGCGGCCTATCAGCAGGGCCTCGGCGCCGCCGGTGCCGCCCTCTACTTCGAGGACCTCTTCCGCAGCGCGCCCTTCGACCCCGCCTCGACGGTGCCCGACGCCGCCCGCGCCGCGCTGCCGGAGGCCGATGCCGCGATCGCCCCGGCGACCATCGAAAGCACCTGGAAGGCGGCGGTGGCGGCTGCGCCTCCGATGTCCGCCATTACGGCCGACCTGGCGCAGAAATTCCTCGACCGGGCGAGCCGAGTCCCCATGCTCGAGAGCGCCCTGCGCCCGCTGGAGCGCATCGAGGGCTCCAACGAATGGGGGGTGAGCGCCGGACGGACGCGCAATCGCATGCCGCTGCTCGCCAACGACCCCCATCTCGCCCTCGATTCGCCGGCCACCTTCTACCCGGTCCACCTGCGCACCGCCGACGGCCGCCTCGACGCCCAGGGCAGCAGCTTCGCCGGCGTCCCCTTCCTGGTCCAGGGACAGAACCGCTTCATCTCCTGGGGCTCGACCACCAACCCGATGGACGTCACCGACACCTTCCAGGAGACGCTGGTTCCGGACGCCACCTCGCCGAGCGGTCTGAGCACCGTCTACATGGGCAACCTCGAGCCGGTGATTCCGCTGCCGCAGGTCTTCATCTACAACCAGATCGGCGACAGCGTGCCCGACAACGGCGTCCCGGCGACACCCGGCAGCGAGGTCGGTGGGGTCACCATTCCGCCGGCGGTGCTGATCGTGCCACGGCGCAACAACGGCCCCATCGTGGAGCTCGACACCGCCGCCGGCAGCGCCCTGTCGGTCCAGTACACCGGCTTCTCCGCCACCCGCGAGATCGACGCCTTCCGGTTCTGGATCCGGGCCCGCAGCGTCTCCGATTTCCAGAGCGCCTTGCGCTTCTTCGATGTCGGCTCCCAGAACTGGATCGTGGGTGACATCCGCGGCAACATCGCCTACTTCACCAGCGCCGAAATGCCGATCCGCGAGGATCTGCAGCAGAGTCGGGTCGAAGGCCTGCCGCCCTATTTCATCCGCAACGGCAGCGGCGGCAACGAGTGGTTGCCGGTGGCCAACCCCCAGCCTGGCCAGGCGATTCCCTACGAGATCCTGAGCGCCGAGGAGATGCCCCAGCTGATCAACCCGGCGTCCGGCTACTTCGTCAACGCCAACAACGATCCCGCCGGCACCACCCTCGACAACGACCCCCTCAACCAGCTCCGTTCCGGCGGCGGCATCTATTACCTCAACGCCGGCTACGCCCAGGGCACACGCGCCGGCCGCATCACCCAGGCCCTGAAGGCCAAGCTCTCCCAGGGTAGGGTGACCGCCGCCGACATGCGGGAGATCCAGGGCGACACGGTGCTGCTCGACGCCCAGGCGCTGGTGCCCTACATCTTGACCGCCTACGAGAACGCTCACCGCCAGGGCGCCGATCCCGCCCTCGTGGCTCTCGCCGACAATGCCGGAGTGGCCGAAGCCGTCAACCGATTGGCCCATTGGGACTTCAGCACCCCGACGGGCATCGCCGCAGGCTACGACGCCGGCGACCGCGCCGGCCTGGCGGCGCCGTCTGCGGACGAGGTCGCTTACAGCGTCGCCGCCACCATCTACTCGGTCTGGCGGGGCCAAGCACTGCGCAACACCATCGACAGCGCCCTCGGCACCCTCGGCCTGCCGGGTCCCGGCAGCGGCCGCTCGATGATCGCCCTACGCCACCTCCTCGACGTCTTCGCCACCCAGCAGGGTCGTGGCGCCTCGGGGATCGACTTCTTCCCAGTCGACGGCGTCGAGGACGCCGCCACGCGCCGCGACATCGTGCTCCTCGACAGCCTGCGGGACGCCCTCGATCTCCTCGCCGGCCCCGCCTTCGAAACTGCCTTCCACGGCTCGACGCAGCAGGACGATTACCGCTGGGGCTACCTCCATCGGATCGTCTTCGACCACCCCCTGGGCGGTCCCTTCTCGGTGCCGATGACCGATCCGCTGCCGGGTCTGCGCGGTATTCCCGTCGACGGCGGCTTCGGAGTCGTCGACGCCTCGAGCCATTCGGCCCGCGCCGACTCCGTCGACGACTTCATGTTCGGCGCCGGACCGGTGCGCCGCTATGTTGGCGAGTTGGGAGGCGCCCCGGGGCAGATCTACGGCGAGACCAGCCTGCCCGGCGGCTCTAGCGGCGTGCTGACCAGCCGCTGGTTCGGCTCGATCCTCGATCTCTGGCTGCGCAACGCCACCTACCCGATCCTGCAGCGCCACGACGAGCTGCAGCCGCTGGTGACGGTGCGTACGGTCTACGAGCCCAAGGGCTAGCCCGCCCTTCTCACCAGCTTTCCGCTGCGAGTCCGTATGTCCCCGAATCTGCTGCGTTATCCGTCGCCTGCTCTCCTCGCAGTACGTCGCGTACGGCGGCGTCGTGGCAGCGGCGGATGTCTTGCATCTTCAAGAACCTACGGCCTCTCGCAAGAAAACCTCGAGAGAAGGGTGGGCTAGACGCCCTCTCGGCGAGCCGGCGTCGGCCGGCTCGCCCTGCGGGCCGCTGGGCCCGATCGATCCAGAATCTCAGCTCCGCTGCGGGGTGCGCGAGCGTTCGACCACCACCAGGCTGACGTCGTCCGCCAGGTCGGCACCGCCGAGGTGGCGCTCGAAGGCCACCAAGACCCCGTCGTGGACCCGCTGGGCGCCCCCGCCGGCGGCCACCAGGTCGCGCAGCCGTTCGAAGCCAAAGGCCTCACCGCGGCGATCGAGGGCTTCCGGTAGGCCGTCCGTGTAGAGCACTAGGTGATCCCCGGCCTCGAGGTCGGCGCGGGCGGCGGTGATTTCGAGCCCGGTCCGCAGGCCGAGGGGCAATCCTCCCTTGCCGAGCTCGATCACCTGCCGCCCGGGACGGACCAACAGCGGAAACGGGTGACCGGCGCAGACATAGTCGAGGCGACCGCTGGCGGGGTCGAGGAGACCATAGAAGAGGGTCATGAAGGCGCGCTGACCGCCGGTACAGCAGAGGGTGCGGTTGAGGGCGAGGGCCACCGAACGGGGCTCCGGATCGGTCGCGACGGCGGTTTGGATGGTGGCGTTGGCGATCGCCATCAACAGCCCGGCGGCCATACCGTGACCACTGGCGTCGCCGGAGAGCAGCACCAGGCGGCCATCCGGCAAAGGAATCAAATCGTAGTAGTCGCCACCAACCTCGCGGGCGGTGCGATAGGAGTGGGCGAAGGCGTAGCCGGCCACTCCGGGAAAGGCCTCCGGCAGCAGATCCCGCTGCACCAGGCGAGCCACCTCGAGCTCGTCTCGGACCCGCACCCGATCGACCTGCTCGACGATGAACAAGAAGAGCAGCGCACCGAAGGCGGTCAACCACCACAACGGCGAGGCTTCGACGAGCAGACGACCGCCCTCGGTCGAGCTGCCGACGTCGAGCCGACACTCGGCGAGGGCGAGGACCACGCACAGCAGGGAGAGGGCGAACAGAATGCGCCGCGCCGGTGCCAGCTTCTCCGAGATTCCGAGAAACAGGATGCGGGCACGATAGAAGAAGCGCCGCACGCGCCCCGCGGGCTCGTCGGCATCCTCCCGGTCGCGGGTGAGAACGGCATAGGCCTCCACCGCGTCCTCGCGGAACAGACGGCGGAACTCCTCGCGCCGCAGGCCCGCCGTGTAGTCACGAACGAAGCCTTGAATCGCCGATCTCTTCTTTCCCATCAGACTCCCCCGGGTCTCCTACGCAGCGGGCGCAGCGAGGTTCCAGGCATCGGCGGCGGGAGCTGAGTCCACGGTGGCAAGCTCTGCCGAGCCCGCAGGACCTTCGCCGAGCGCGTCAGGCGGCGTAGTGCTCGTGGATGCGACCCTGGCCGAGAATCGCCGCCACCGAATCGACCAAGCTGGGCTCGAAGCGCACCTTGAAGTTGTCTCCAGGCGCAATGCGAACCCGCTTGCCGTCGAGCCTCAGGCTCAATCGCAAGGGGGTTTCTCCGGCGTGCTCCGTCAAGACCTCGCGCAGACGCAGCATGTCCTTCTGCGACAGACCGCTGCCGAGATCGACCTCGACGGCTAGCAGCAGCTTGCGGGTGGCCTGCTCGAGAGAGGTCATCTCCTCGACATTCAGCTCCATGTCGCTGCCCCGCTCCCGCACCTGTCCCTTGACCAGCACCACCGCTTCGTCCACCAGCAGGTGGCCGAACTGCTGGAACTGATTGGCGAACAGCACCACCGGGATGCGGCCTTCGAGATCTTCGAGGGAAAAGCGCCCCATCAGGCGGCCGGCGTTGGGACCCGACTTGATCTTGGTATTGCGCACCCCGGTGACGACGCCGCCGACGGTGACGAAGTCCTCGACCGCCTCCGCCAGGCCGCCGAGGGTGTGGGTGGTGAGCGTCGCCAGGCTCTCCTCGTGCTCCGACAGCGGGTTGCCGGTGAGATAGAACCCGAGGGTCTCCTTCTCCAGGCTGAGGCGCTCCCGCTCCGGCCATTCCGAGCCCTGAGGATCGCGCGAGGCTTCTTCCTGCGCCTCGGCGGCGAACAGACCGACTTGGCCGACGGCGCGGTCCTTCCACTGCCGCTGAGCGTCCGTCAGGATGCCGTCGAGAGCGTCGAAAAGCGGCTTGCGCTCCCCCGAAGTGGTATCGAAACAGCCGGCCTTGATCAGGCACTCGAAGACCTTGCGGTTGAGCTGCGAGCCGTCGACCTCGCAGGCCATGTGGATCAGCCCGCTGAACGGTCCGACCTCGCCGCGAGCCCGCAGAATCTCCTCGACGGCGCCCTCGCCGACTCCCTTGACGGCGCCCAGGCCGAAGCGGATCTGGTCATCGATGACGGTGAACCACCAGTCGCTCTGGTTGATCTCCGGCGGCAGCACCTCGATTCCCATGTCGCCGCACTCGCGGATGTACTTGGCGATGGCGTCCGAGTTCGAGAACTCGGAGTTGAGCATCGCCGCCATGAAGGCCACCGGATAGTGAGCCTTGAGGTAGGCGGTCTTGTAGGCCAGCATGGCGTAGGCGACGCTGTGGCTCTTGTTGAATCCGTAGCCGGCGAAGGGCTCGATGTACTCCCACAGCTCCTTGGCCTTGGCGCCGTCGACGCCGCGCGACTCGGCACCGGCGACGAACTTGGCCTTCTGCTCGGTCATCACCTCGAGCTTCTTCTTGCCCATCGCCTTGCGCAGGATGTCGGCTTCGCCGAGGGTGAAGCCGGCGACCTCCACCGCCACCTGCATCACCTGCTCCTGGTAGACGATGACGCCGTAAGTCTCCTCCAGGATGGAGCGCGTCTCGGGCAGGATGTAGCGCACCTTCTTCTTGCCCTGCTTGCGGTGGATGTACTCGTCGACCATGCCGACCGACAGGGCGCCCGGACGATAGAGGGCGTTGAAGGCCGCCAGGTCCTCGAACTTCGAGGGCTCGGCCCGCCGCAGCAGGTCCTTCATGCCGCGCGACTCGAACTGGAACACGCCGTTGGTGCGGCCGTCGCAGAACAGCTCGTAAACCTTGGCGTCGTCGAGAGGCACCGCCTCGAGGTCGAGGTCGATGCCCTGCTGGCGAACGATTTTGACGGCATCGTCGATCACCGTCAGAGTGCGCAGGCCGAGGAAATCCATCTTGAGCAGCCCGAGGCCCTCGACCACGTCCTTGTCCCACTGGGTGACGATCTCGTCGCGGCTGGTCTTGTAGAGGGGGACCAGCTCTTCGATCGCCTGCGGCGTGATCACCACTCCGGCGGCGTGCACCGAGGCGTGGCGAGTCAAGCCCTCGAGGCGCGACCCGACGTCGACGATCTGACGCACCTCGGGGTCGCGCGCCACTTCCGTCTTGAGGGCCTCGACCTCTTTGGAGGCCTCCGCCAGGGAGCGGGTCATGTCCGGCACCAGCTTCGACAGACGATCGACCTTGGCATAGGGCAAGCCCATCACGCGCCCGACATCGCGAATCACGGCCTTAGCGGCGAGGGTTCCGAAGGTGATGATCTGGGCGACTTTGTCGCGGCCGTACTTCTCGTTGACGTAGCCGATCACCTCGCCGCGCCGGCGCATGCAGAAGTCGATGTCGATGTCCGGCATGCTGATGCGCTCGGGGTTGAGGAAGCGCTCGAACAGCAGGTCGTAGCGCAACGGGTCGATATCGGTGATGCGCAGCGCGTAGGACACCAGCGAGCCCGCCGCCGAGCCGCGTCCGGGGCCCACCGGGATGTCGTTTTCGCGGGCGTGACGGATGAAGTCCCAGACCACCAGGAAGTAGCCCGGAAAACCCATCGTCTTGATGATGTCGATCTCGCGCTGCAGGCGCTCGCGGTAAACGTCGACGCCGAAGCGGTCGAGGCGATCGGAGAGCTTGCGCATCTCGTCGAAGCGTTCCTGCAGGCCATCGCGGGTCACCTTCTCGAAGTAGGAATCGAGGGTGAAGCCGTCGGGCACCGGAAACTCGGGCAGGTGGAAGGTGCCGGTGGGGATCTCGAGGTTGCAGGACTCGGCCACCCGCAGGGTGTTCTCGATCGCCTGGGGATCATCCGGGAAGACCCGCCGCAGCTCGTCGACGCCCTTCATGTAGAACTGATCCGAGGCGTACTTCATGCGATTGGTGTCGGCGACGTTCTTCTGGGTGCCGATACACAGCAGGACATCGTGGGCGAAGGAGTCGTCCTGGCGCAGGTAGTGGCAATCGTTGGTGATCACCAGGGGAATGCCGAGCTTGCGGGAGATGCGCCGCAGGGCGACGTTGCAGAGGCGCTGCTCCTCGATGCCGTGATCCTGCAGCTCGAGGTAGAAGTTGCCTTCGCCAAAGATCTCGAGGTACTCGCGGGCCAGCGCCTCGGCCTCGGCCTCGCGGTTCTGCATGAGCTGCTCGTTGATCTCGCCCTTCAGGCAGGCGGACAGCGCGATCACCCCTTCGCTGTGCTGACGCAGCAGCTTCTTGTCCATCCGGGGCTTGTAGTAGAAGCCCTCGAGAAAGGCCCGCGACGACAGCTTGATCAGGTTGCGGTAGCCGGTCTCGTTCTTGGCCAGCAACACCAGGTGATTGGCCCCGCCGCCGCCGCGCCGCGGCGTGCGGTCGTGCATGTCGTGGGTGACATAGGCCTCGATGCCGACGATCGGATTGATCCCCGCCTTGCGGCAGCGATCGTAGAACTCGATGGCTCCGAACATGTTGCCGTGGTCGGTGAGGGCGACCGCCGGCATGCCCGCCGACACCGCCTCCCCGATGACGTCGTCGAGACGGTTGGCACCGTCGAGCAAGCTGTATTGGCTGTGCAGGTGGAGATGTACGAAGTCGGACACGGCAGCGCTCTACTCCTTGCGGGAATCGGACATGCGATTGGCCAGGATGATGTAGTTGAGACCGGATGCCACGGTCAGCAGGGCGGTGCTGTAGATCGCCACCGTCGACGCCCAGCGCAGCCCTTCCCAGTGCGGCAGGACTCCGGTCACCAGCACCAGCACGACGGTGGTCACCTGCGCCGCCGTGGTCACCTTGCCGAGCAGGGCCGGTGGAAACTTCTTGACATTGGCGGCCAGGTACAGGGCCCCTGCCATCACCACGATCACCACGTCTCGAGCCAGCACCAGCACCGTCACCCAAATCGGAATCGGCATCTCGGGATTGAGGCGGGGGATCGCCAGCACCACGTAGGCCGAAGTCAGCAACAGCTTGTCGGCGATCGGGTCGAGGTAGGTGCCGAGAAGCGTCTGCTGCTCCCAGAAGCGGGCGATGAAGCCATCGAGAGCATCGGTGACGCCGGCGATGGTGAAGATCAAGAGGGCCTTAAAGGCGTCACCGTCGATCACCGCGATGATGAACAGCGGCACCAATCCCATCCGCAGGATGGACAGGAGATTGGGAATGGTGAACATCAGGGCCTCGGGTCGCCGGCGAGGAACCTCAAGAGCCCAAGAGCTCCGATCCGAGGCGGATCAGGTCGAGGGCCTCGCTGCCGGAGATGCCGGTCCGCGGCAGACAGTCGGCTTCCGAAGGCACCAGGCCACAGCGTGTCGCCACCTCACAGACGAAGGCCATCGACGGCCGACGACTGGCTTCGAAACCGGCCACGCAGGACGGCTGAGGAGCCTTCGAGGAGACCAGCCGAAGCAGGCTTTCGAACACTTCCGCCCGCGACACCTCGCGCTCCGGCGAAAAGCGATGGACGCTCTGCTCGACCCGCATCAAACCCAGGTTGACCACCCGCGCGATGGCCTCGCGCTGGGGATGATCGAGGATGTCGGTGGCGATGCGCGCTTCTCCACCGCGACCGTAGCGAACCGCCGGCAGCGCCCAGTAGAGGAGCTGGGCGTGGTCGGCGCGATCGAGGGCAGCCTTGGCGGCGATCTCGGTGACCTCCCGGGGAAGCTGCGAGAAGCGCCAGCGGAACTTGGCGCGTCGCACCTTGGCGGCGAGCCCGGGATCGCCCGGATGACGGCCGGCGAGACTTTCGAAGACGGCCAGACCGCGCCCCGGATCGCCAACCTCGAGCTCGAGATCACCGCGCCGTTCGGCCAAGGCTCGATCCTCCGGCCAACGCTCCTGCAGGCGGATCAAGGAGGCCAGCTCGGCGACCGGATCGTCCGTCGCCACGGCGAGCGCACGGCGCCCTTCGAGGGTGACCAGGGAATCCGGCGACCAGCGCGAGAGGCGCTCCAGAACCTCTTCGGCGAGGTCCAGCCGTTGCCGAGCGATGGCGTCTTCGAGACGGCGCCCGAGGATGTCCTCGACGGCCGGCAGCAGGTCGCGAAAGCGATCCGCCGCGAGGCCGGAAACATCGCCGATGGCGCCATAGGCTTCGGCTGCCGCCACCAGGTCGCCCAGACCCTCGGCGGCCCGCCCACGCAGAAGCTGAGCGGCGGTATATCGCGGCAGCTCGGTGACCGCCGGCGTCAGGCGTTCGAAGGCCGCCTCGCGGTTCCCCGCGGCCAGCTCCCCCTGAGCCGCCAGCACCCGGGCGGGATGGAAGGTGTCGTCGACTGCCAGGAACTCATCGGCAGCACTCACCAGCGCTGCGCCCGGAGCCCCCGCCTCGAGCTGGGCGAAGAGGGAGCGCAGACGTCCCTTGCGGTCCTCGTCGACCAGCAGCTCATAGCCATCGAGGGGGTCGACGACGAAGGGCCGATCCGCCGCCGGGACGGCAGCCATCGGCTCCTTCTCCACGATCGGCGTCGGCGGCGCCGAGGTGCCCGCCGAGCCACAGGCCAAGGCCAGGGGCATCAGCGCCCAAAACGAGCTCGCCGCGAGAAAACGCCGGACTCGATCAGCCCTCGGTGCCACCGATGGAGATGGTCGCAATAGCATGCTTGTAGACCAGGACCTCCTCGTTGGAGGTCTCGAGGACCACGGCGAAGCGATCGAACCGCTTGAGGCGTCCCACCAGATCCTTGCCGGTGGTCAAGCTCACCTCCATCAGGTGACCTTCTTTGAGATTCTGAAAAAGAAATCCATCTTGGATATTAATGTTGTGCTTGGCCATCGAGTCTCCCGAATCCGCGGCACCGAAGGTGTTTCAGGATGTTAGAAATCTGCCCCTCGAGGTCGCGAGCATCCCACCACAGGATGTCCGCCTCCTTTCGGAACCAGGTAAGCTGCCGCTTCGCGAACCGCCGGGTGGCAGTCACCGTCTCTCGAATCGCGGTGTCCAGCGACCACTCCCCCTGGACATGTCGGGCCAATTGGCGATAACCGATGGCTTGAAAGGCTGGGCTCTCTGGGGAAAATCCCCGTTCCAGCAACCCTACAACCTCCTCTACCCAGCCACCGTCGACCATCCGAGCGACCCGTTCGAAGATGCGATCGTACAGGATATTTCGCGGTAGCGTCAATCCGAGCCGAACGGCCGGAAGCCGCGATTCTCCAAAGGGTTGGCTCGCGATCCAGCGAGAGAGAGGACGCCCGCTGACGAGCCCCACCTCGAGGGCCCTCAAGACCCTCTGAGTGTCCCCCGGAGCGAGCTTCGCGGCGGTCGCCGGATCGCTCTCTCGCAACTCCTCGTAGAGCTTCGGCAAACCTTGCTCTTGCAAGCGCTCACGCAATCGCCGGCGCACTTCGGGATCGCCCGGAGGAACCGGGCTGATGCCCTCGAGAAGAGCCCTCACGTAGAGGCCGCTCCCCCCGACCACCGCCCCCCAACGACCGCGCCGATGGATGTCGGAGATCGCCAGCCGAGCCCGGCGAGCGAACTCGCCGGCCGAGTAGGTTTCCGTCGGCGCCAGGATGTCGACCAGATGGTGGCGCACCCGGGCCTGCTCCTCGGGGGTCGACTTGGCGGTCCCGAGGTCGAGACTGCGATAGACCTGCAGGGCATCGGCATTGATGATCTCGAGCTCGATCTCCTCGGCCAGCCGCAGGGCGAGGGAGGTCTTGCCGACGGCGGTCGGACCCACGATGGCGACGACGGGCCTCATGGCGAAGAGTCTACTGCGAGTGGCTCAATCGCCCCGCGGCGAAAACGGCACCGCCACCTGGACCGCTCCATCGGCGCGCCAAAACAACGTGATGCGGCCATCGCGGTGGGTGCTCAGGGTGGCGATACGGCGCTGGCGGAAGCGCTCCAGGGTGGCCGGCGAGGGATGACCGTAGGAGTTTCCGACCCCCGCCGAGACCAGGGCCCAACGCGGTCCGGTCCGCGCCAGCCAGGGCTGGCCCGAAGAGCTCCGCGAGCCGTGATGGGCGACCTTCAACCGGTCGCAAGCCAGGTCGTCGTCGCCCTTCAGGAGCCGCGCCTCGGCGCGACGACCGATATCCCCCGTCAACAGCAGGCAGCGCCCTTCGGCCAGCGCCACCATCACCAGCGAGCGATCGTTCCGCTGGCGCCCGGATGCCGCCGCGGCAGGGTCGACGGCGGCCCCCCGTCCACCGACCAGCGCCGCCAGGCGCCAACGACCGACCGCCGGCGGCGGCCTCCCTGGAGCGATCAGTCGCCAGCGCCCACCGGCCAGCGATCGCAAGCGATCAGCGCAGGGATCTCCGCTCCACTCCTCCCCGACCCAGACCTCTCGCACCGGCAGGTAGGCCAGCAGGTCGGCCAAGCCACCGCAATGATCGAGATCCGGATGGCTCAGCACCACCGCCTCGAGGCGATGAACTCCGAGCCGCGCCAAGGCCGGCACCAGCACCCGGCCACCGAAATCGCCGTCCGGCCAGCCGGGGGCGTCCACCAAGACCGCCCGCGGGCCGTCCTGCAGTAGAACCGCGTCGCCTTGACCGACGTCGAGGAGGGTCACCGAGACGGGTCCATCGAAGGCCGCTCCAGGCCCCCCCTGAAGGAGCAGCGGCAGCAGCCACAGCAGCCGCCGCGGCCGGCGCCAAACCCAGCAAGCAACCGCCGCGAGGACGACGGCCCAGATGGCGGGAATCGCCACCGGTAGCCCCTGCCAAGGCTGCGGGCCGATACCGGAGGGTAGAGCGAAAGGCCAGGCGAGCACATCGAGCAGGGCGGTGCCGCCGGGCCCCCCGATGAGGCTCCAAAGGAGGCTGGTCGCCAGGGTGATGGCGGTCCAAGGGACGGCGATCAGATTGAGCAGCGGTGCCGCCGGATGGATCAGACCGAAGGTCGGCAGGGTCACCGGCCAGGTCGCAACCTGCGCCGCCACACTCGCCGCCAAGGCGCGGCGCAGGGCCGAGGCACCCTGGCTCGCCAAGACCGGTGCCAAGATCACCATCCCCGCCGTCGCCAAGACGGTGAGCTGAAAGCCCACCTGCTCGATCAAAGAGGGGCGGTCGACGATCAGAGCCACCGCCACCCAAGCGAGGGCGTTGCCGCTGACCGCCGGTCGGCGCAGCCAGCGGGCGCCGCAGGCCATCAAGACCATGCCGAGGGCGCGCATCAGGGAAGGCCGAGGACCGACCACCGCACCGAAGGCCAAGCACAGGGCGACGACCAGAAGGCTGCGCAGAGAGCGCGGCAACGGTAAGCAGATCGCTGCCGCCAGGCCGGCGACGATTCCCAGATGGAGCCCCGAAACGGCCATCAAATGGGCCAGACCGAGGCGGGTCAGGGCCTGGCGCCAGGGCAACGGCAGGGCGTAGGCCTCGCCGAGCAGCAGGGCGCGCGCCAGGGCGACGCCGGGCGAGCCCGGATAGCGATCGAAGAGGGCCTCGAAGCGCTGTCGCCCACCAGCCGCGGCGACTTCCCAGAGGGCCGGCGGCGCCAGCTCCTGCAGCAGGGCGGCGGCCTTGATCACCAGCCGTGGTTGCGGTCGTCGCGGCGACCGACCGTTGAGGAAGGTCGCCGGCTGGCGCAGATGAGCCAGCGCCCGCACCCGACTACCGGCCAGCGGCAAGTCACCGGCGCCGTAGACGGTCAGCGCCAGACGCCCGCTCCCGGACCACAGGCGGTCGCCCCGGCGCAGGCTCTCGATCTCCAGCCAGCAGCCCCGCCCGTCGCCACGCGGTTGCCACGGACCGACCAAACGGCCGGTCACCTCCACCGGCACCGGCCGAGCCGCCGCCACCTGCAAAGCCTGCCGGCGCTCGCCCTCGAAGACCCCCAGCAAGAGACCGCAGGCCAGCGCAAAAAGCCAGCACCGAGCGCGGCCGTCGAGGGCCAGGCTGAGAGCGGCGAGGGCGCAAATCCCAGGCACCGGGAGAGCGGACGCCGCCGCCCCGGCGGCAACGCCGCTCCACAGGGCGACCAGCATCGGTACGGCGGGTAGACGGTCGAGATAGCGCATCCCGTCCGGAAGACGGAATTGCCCGGCTCGGACCTTGCGCTATGTGAGCTTAAGGTTTGGAAACTTCGGCCGCCGACTCCGCCTCGGGAGCGAACAGAGAGAGCACCGGGACTCCTCGCTGGCGCCGGATCCAGCGCGAGGTCAGTCGCCGCCGGGCTTCCTCCAGCTCGCCCTTCGGCAGGCGCTGGGCGAGGGATTCGAAGCTGCCGGCGATCTGCACCTCGACCTCCTGCCGCTGGCTCGCCGACAGGGCGTCGAGGAGCTCCGCATCGAGCTCGACATCGAGCTCGGCGAGGCGCGCCTCGACGATCTCGGCCTCCCCCTGCAGGGGGAGCAAGCGGTGACGCCAGGCCGCCAGATCTGCCGGCAGCGCCGCCGCCAGGGCCGCCAGACGAAGCTCGACATCGAAGCTCGGGGACGCCGTTTCCCGGCGCCCCGGTGCCTGCAGCTCCTCGATTTCCTCCCAGGCCGACTCGACCGCCGGGGCGCAGTAGCCGAGGCTCTGGACCCGGCCCCGGGCGCCGCGATCACGGCGCCGCGAGAACAGCTCTTCGAGGGCGTTCTCGACCACGCTGAGGGGAATCCCCCGGCGATGCCATTCACGCGCCACCATCCAGTCCTTCGGCGACAGCAGCAGCGGCGCTCCGCGTAGACGAACGAAGACTTCCTCGACCGCCTGGAAGTAGGCGTGATCTTCCGCGCCCATCAGCTTTCCCGATTGCGCGCGTAGATCTGCTGCAGGCCGAGCAACGTGAGGCGCTGATCCACCGTTTCGATGTAGCGCGAGCCGCCGGCAATGAGCTCCGCCTGCCCGCCGGTGGCGACGATCTTGGGCGGTCCCGGGACCTCCCGCAGAAGGCGCTCGAGAATGCCGTCGACGAGGCCGATGTAGCCGTAGTAAATGCCGGACTGCATGGCGCCGGCGGTGGTTCGTCCCACCAGTTGGTCCGGCCGCCGGACGTCGACCCGATAGAGGCGCGAAGCCTGGGCGAAGAGAGCCTCGGCCGAGATCGAGATCCCCGGCGTGATGATGCCGCCGGTGTACTCGCCGGCCTGATTGATGACGTCGAAGGTGGTGGCGGTTCCGAAGTCCACCACCACCACCGGCGAGCCGTAGAGCTCGCGAGCGGCCACCGCATTGACGATGCGATCGGCCCCGACCTCGGCGGGATTGTCGTAGCGAATCGGCAAGCCGGTCTTCACCCCCGGCTCGACGAACAGCGGCTCCTGACCGAAGAAGCGTCGCGCCAGCCGATCGAGGGTCGGCTGGAGCGGTGGCACCACCGACGACACCACCACCGCCTCGGCATCGCCAGGATCGACTCCGAAGCGATCGAACAGCGGGAGCAACAGCGCGCCGTACTCGTCCGCCGTGCGCTCCGTGTCGGTGGAGAGACGAAAGCTCTCGAGCAGGTCTTCGCCACGATCGATGCCGAAGACGGTGTTGGTATTGCCGACATCGACCAGAATGAGGGGGCGCTTGGCGGCAGGGTTCATGACGGCTCCGTGACCTCGGCAGCGGCCAACGCCCGTTCCTGGCCGGTGGTCGAGTCTTCGAGACGCAGGAAACCGCGCTCGTCGAATCCCAGGAAACGCCCGGTTCCGCTGTCTTCGCCGTGACGCCAGGCAATTTCGTCACCTTTCCGGTGCAGGGAATGCTGAACGTAGTCGGCGCTCACGGTGGCCCCATCGAGGGGCTGCGAAACCGCCCGCCAGACATCCGCCGCCAGCTTTCCAGCGACTCGAGGGAGCGGCGGGACGGCAGCGCCGAGCTGGCTCAAGGCCGCCGCCGGCAGCCCTGCCGGAGCGAGATAGTTGACGCCGAAGCCAATCAGAGCCGAGGGACCGTCGTCACCGACCTTGCTCTCGATCAAGATTCCCCCCAGCTTGGCACCGCGCCAAAAGAGATCGTTGGGCCATTTGAGGCGACAGGGCTCGTCACCGCACCACTCGGCGAGACTCCGGCAGAGGGCCGTTCCCACCACCATGGGCAGCAACGGCAGAGCCTGCCGAGAAACCGGCGACAGCACCAAGGTGACATAGACTCCACCCCCCGCCGGACTCTCCCAGCGGTTGCCTCGACGGCCCCGGCCGCCGGTCTGCTCGAGGGCCGAGATCAGCATCGCGGGGGGCTCGCTGCACTCCTGGTGATACTCGTCGACGATGCGGCGGGCCAGCCGCTGGGTCGAATCGAGACGCGGCAGGATCACCCAGCTGGGTAAGCCGGCCTGCGCCGCGAAGGCCGCCTCGAAGGCCGCCAGATCGACCTGCGAGCTCATTCCCGAGCCCCGCGTCGATTCATCCCTCGCTCCCCAAAGTGGCGGAGATCTGATCGCGGCGCTCGCACAGCTCGGCCAAGCGCTGACGGTTCCCGGCGACCACCGCGGGTGGTGCCTTGGCCAGGAACTGCTCGTTGGAGAGACGCTTCTCGGCGCCGGCGATCTCGCCTTCGAGCTTGGCCAGCTCCCGACCCAGGCGCTCGCGCTCGTCGTCCCCGAGGGTGCGCTCCGGAATCTCCAACGCCACCTGGGCTCCGGCCACCCGATCGCCGACGGCGCCCTCCGGGGGCGTTCCCAGAACCACCTCGTCGACCCGCGCCAGAGAGCGCACCAGCGGTGCCTGGGCGCTCAAGAACTCCTCCAGCGCCGCGTCGTCGCAGCTCAGGTAAGCGCGTACGCCGTCCTTCGGCTGATCGGCCCGCAGGGTGCGCAGGCGGGTGACGATCTCCATCAGGGAATCCATGCGGGCTTCGGTCTCGACATCGCGCCAGTCGGGCCGGCCTTCGGGATAGGGCGCCAGGGCGAGGGAGACCGGGTGCACCTCCTGGTGTCCCGGCAGGCGGTGCCAGAGCTCCTCGGTGAGGTGTGGCATCACCGGGTGGAGCAATCGCAGACTGCGATCGAGCACTGTCAGCAGGACGTCGCCCACCGCTGGCCGCACCGCTTCGCCGAAGAAGGACGGCTTGCAGAGCTCGATGTACCAGTCGCACAGCTCACCCCAGAAGAAGTGGTAGAGGCGATGGCAGGCTTCGTCGAAGCGGAAGATCTCGAGCTTGCCATTGACCACCTCGGACGCCTCCGCCAGGCGCGACAGGATCCAGCGCTCCGGCGCCGCCAGGTCGTCACCGGAAAAGTCGTCCCGCAGTCGCGCTCCTTCGACCCGCGTCAGCACGAAGCGGGTGGCGTTCCAGATCTTGTTGCCGAAGGCGCGGTAACCGGCCATGCGCTCGAGGTCGAGGGGAATGTCGTTGCCGGGCGTGTCGAGAATCGCCAGGGTGAAGCGTAGGGCGTCGGCGCCGTAGTCCTCGACCAGCTCGGCGGGATCGAGGACGTTGCCCTTGGTCTTCGACATCTTGACGCCCTCGGCATCGCGCACCAATCCGGTGAGGTGCACCTGGCGGAAGGGCACTTGGTCGGTGAAGTGCAGACCGAACATCGCCATGCGGGCGACCCAGAAGAACAGGATGTCGAAGCCGGTGACCAGCACATCGGTGGGATAGAAGGTCTCGAGATCGGCCGTCTCCTCGGGCCAGCCGAGGGTCGACATCGGCCACAGGCCGGACGAAAACCAGGTATCCAAGACATCCGGATCCTGCTCCAGCTCGCTGGTTCCGGCCTGCTCCTCGGCTTCTTCCCGGCTGCGCGCCACGAAGCAGCGGCCCTCGCCGTCGTACCAGGCCGGCACCCGATGGCCCCACCACAGCTGACGCGAGATGCACCACGGCCGGATGTTCTCGAGCCAGTGGCTCCAGGTCTTGCCCCAGGTCGCCGGCACCAGCTCGATGTCGCCGCCGTCGACCGCCACCAGGGCGCGCGCCGCCATCGACGACACGTCACAAAACCACTGCGTCGAGATCAGCGGCTCGATGGGCTCACCGCTGCGCTGACTGTGGCCGACGTTGTGGAGGTGCTTTTCGACCTTGACCAGCAGGCCTTCGGCCTCGAGAGCCGCCACCACCCGGGCGCGCGCCTCGAAGCGGTCGAGGCCGGCGAAGTCCTCGCCGGCCGCCGCGGTCATCCGGCCGCGCCGGTCGATGACCTGAATCTGCTCGAGGCCGTGGCGCTGCCCCATTTCGAAATCGTTGGGATCGTGGGCCGGCGTCACCTTCACCAAGCCGGTGCCGAAGTCGCGGTCGACCAGCTCGTCTTCGATGAAGGGAATGATCCGGCCGACCAGCGGCAGGTCGACGCTCTGCCCGCGGAGGTGGGCATAGCGTTCGTCCTCCGGATGCATCGCAACGCCGCTGTCGCCGAGCATGGTCTCGGGACGGGTCGTCGCCACCACGATGCGCTCGTCGCCACCGGCCACCGGGTAGGCGATGTGGTAGAGCTTGCCCTCGACGGTCTTCATTTCGACCTCGAGGTCCGAGATCGCCGTATCGAGCACCGGCGACCAGTTGACCATGTACTCGCCGCGGGTGATCAGGCCCTCCTCGTAGAGGCGCACGAAGGCCTCGCCGACCGCCTGCGACAGCCCCTCGTCGAGGGTGAAACGCTCCCGGCTCCAGTCGCAGCTCGCCCCCAGGATCTCGAGCTGCCGCCGGATGTTGTCGTGATACTCGGCCTTCCATTCCCACATGCGCTCGAGGAAGGCCTCGCGGCCGAGCTCCTCACGCTTCACGCCTTCCTCGGCGAGCTGGCGCTCGACCATCAGTTGGGTGGCGATGCCGGCGTGGTCGGTCCCCGGCAGCCACAGGGCGTTGCGACCCTTCATCCGCATCCAACGGGTCAACAGGTCCTGCAGCGTCGACTGCAGGGCATGTCCCATATGCAGCTTGCCGGTCACATTGGGGGGCGGAATCATGATGCAGTAGCCGGGCCGCTCGGACGGCACCGGCACCTCGAAGACTCCTTGCTCGGCCCAATAGCGCTGCCAGCGCCGCTCGTAGCTGGCGGGATCGAATCGCTTGTCCATCGGTTGCGGGCTCGCCGTGGTCACGGGACAGTCATCCTTTCAGGCTTCGATACGGAGGGAGGCTTGCAATGGAGTGCTCCGGGCACAGATCACGGAGCGGAGTCCGGCAGGCGGTCGCGAACGGATCGCCGCGGGCCCGGGTACCGAGGACGGCACCCCACCCGCGGTCGTACCGAGCGGCGGGAACCGTCAGCTCAGTCGAGCTGGCCTTCGAGCTCGCGCAGGCGGTCCTTGATCACGACCTCGGCGAGATCGGGAATGACCTCCCAGGCGACCTCACGGGCCATGCGGTCGCCGACCAGCTCGGCCACCCGCCGCGCGATCCGGTCGACATCGGCATCGGAAAGACTGCCGGCATCACCGGCCGTGGCCGCGACCTCCGGCTCCTCGACGGCGGGTGCCGCGAAGACCGTTTCGGCGGCGACATCTGCGGCCTCTTCGGCCGGTTCCTCGACGACCGCCGACTCGACCGGGGTGACCTCGATGGCCGGCTCCTCGGCGGCAGGCTCCCCGGCGGCTGGCTCGTCAGCGACCGGCTCCTCGATGGCCGCCGGCGGCTCGGCGCTCGCCTCGGCCTCGACCTCGGTCGCTTCGTTCACCGGCGGCTGCACCTGGGTCTCGCCGCTCGCCGCCCAGGGGTCCTCCTCCCCGCCGAGGGAGAAGGGCTGTGCCTCCGAACCGAAGCCCCAATCCGCTGCCGGCGTCGCCGCCTCGCTGGGCAGGGCGAAGACATCCTCGCTCTGATCGTCGACGGCGACCTCTTCCTGGGCCTGAGGATCCGGCGCCGGCTCTTCGACCTGGCCCGTCGCCTCGGCGGTCACCGCCTCGACCGGCGGAGCGGCGTCCTCTTCGGTCACCGCCTCTTCCGTCGTTTCGACGGCCTCGCCGCCACCGGCGAGCATTTCGCCGACGACGTGCAGCAGCTCCTGCGAATCGAAGGGCTTCTTGAGATGGGAATCGGCTCCGGCCTCCTGGGCTTCGCTGTCGTCGAAGGCCTCGAAGGTACCGACCAGCAGCAACACCGGAACCTCGGGAAGCTTCGCTTTCGACTGCCGGCAGACCTCCAGACCATTGGCACCCGGCATGTGGACATCGGCGATCACGATGTCCGGCGTCATCTCGTCGAGACGACTCAGGGCCTCGTCCCCGTTGCTGACGGCCGTCACCTCGTAGTCTTCGTCCATGAAGGTCAGCTCGATGACCTTCTGGATCGTGACACTGTCGTCGGCCAGCAAAATCTTCTTGCTCATCACACCCTCCGTCCCGGCGCCATCCTGGGCTCGAGGCCGTCCCCGCGGGGAGGCGAGCCTAGAGCCGGGCTCTCAAATATTCGACGATCTTGCCGGTCGGCGTCCCCGGTAGAAAGATCTCGTCGATGCCCGCCTCCTTGAGGCCGGCGATGTCCTTGTCGGGGATAATCCCGCCCGCAAAAACCAGCATGTCGTCGGCACCTTCACCGCGCAGCAGCCGCACCACCTCCGGCAGCAGAGCATTGTGGGCACCGGAGAGAATCGACAGCCCGACGCCGTCGACGTCCTCTTGCAGGGCGGCGGTGGCGATCTGCTCCGGAGTCTGCCGCAAGCCGCTGTAGATCACCTCGTAGCCGGCGTCGCGCAAGGCCCGCGCCACCACCTTGGCTCCCCGGTCATGGCCATCGAGGCCCGGCTTGGCGATCAGGATACGGTGCTTTCGCTCACTCATGGCCGGGGATTGTAGCAGAGGTCGGCGGACGTAAATACCCTATTTCCCAAGCGAAAGCGGGAATTCGCAAGGTCCTGCCAGGGGCTGGCGCGGGCCTCAGAAAACGGCCGGTTCCTCGTAGGTGCCGAAGACGTCCCGTAGGGCGTCGCTGATCTCTCCGACAGAGCAATAGGCGCGCACGCAGTCGAGCAGCAGCGGCATGGTGTTGGCGCTGCCGGCGGCCCCCGCCTTGAGGGCGTCGAGGGTGCGCTCGACGGCCCCCCGGTCACGTCCCTGGCGCACGCCGTCGAGACTCGCCACCTGGGTCGTCGCCAGGTCGTCGCCGATGTAGAGAATGTCGATCGGATCTTCGTCCTCGACCTCGAAGGAGTTGACCCCGACCACCAGCTTTTCGGCCTTCTCAACCGCCATCTGGAAGCGGAAGGAGGCCTCCATCAGCTCCTTCTGGGGGAAACCCGCCTCGATCGCTTCGACCATGCCACCGAAGCCGTCGATCTCGCGGAAGTAGTCGAAGGCACCGTCGACCATGCGCCGGGTCATCTCTTCGACGAAGAAGCTGCCGCCGAGGGGATCGACGGAGTTGATCACCCCCGACTCGTGGGCCAGGATCTGCTGCGTGCGAAGCGCCGTGCGGGCATTCTCCTCGGTCGGCAGGGCGAGGGTCTCGTCGAGGGAGTTGGTGTGCAGCGACTGGGTGCCGCCGAGCACCGCCGCCAGCGCCTGGACGGTGGTTCGCACGACGTTGTTGACCGGCTGCTGGGCGGTCAGCGAGCAACCCGCCGTCTGGGTGTGGAAGCGCAGCATCAGGGAGCGCGGATTCTGAGCGCCATAGCGCTCCTTCATCACCGTCGCCCAGATCTGTCGCGCCGCCCGGAACTTGGCAATCTCTTCGAAGAAATCGTTGTGGCTGTTGAAGAAGAAGGACAGGCGCGGCGCGAAGGCGTCGACGTCGAGGCCGGCATCGATGCCGTATTGCACGTACTCCATGCCATCGCGCAGGGTGAAGGCGAGCTCCTGGAGGGCCGTCGAGCCGGCCTCCCGGATGTGATAGCCGGAAACCGAAACGGTGTTCCAGCGCGGCACCTTCTCGGCCGCGAAGGCGAACTGATCGGTGATCAGGCGCATCGACGGACGCGGCGGAAAGATGTACTCCTTCTGCGCGATGTACTCCTTGAGGATGTCGTTCTGCAGCGTGCCGGTGACCTTCTTGGCGATGTCCACGCCCTGCTTCTCGGCCACCGCCAAGTACATCGCAAACAGGATCGGCGCCGTCGAGTTGATGGTCATCGAAGTGGAGACACGATCGAGGGGAATACCCTCGAAGAGCACCTCCATGTCGGCCAAGGTGTCGATCGCGACGCCGCACTTGCCGACCTCGCCGAGGGACATCTCGTGATCCGAGTCGTAGCCGTAGAGGGTCGGCAGATCGAAGGCCACGGAGAGGCCGTCCTGGCCGTTGGCGAGCAGGTACTTGAAGCGCTCATTGGTGTCGGCGGCGGTGCCGAAGCCGGCGAACTGGCGCATCGTCCAGAGCTTGCCGCGGTAGCCGGTGGGATGAATCCCGCGGGTGTACGGAAACTCTCCGGGCACCGTGTTGACCTGCTCGGGTCCGAGGTCGCCGACATCCGAGGCGGTCACCAGGTGCGGCACCTCCATGCTCGACACGGTAGTGAAGTCTTCCTTCCAGAAGGGGCGCTTGGCCTCGCTGGCGGCCTTCTGCTGGCGCCAGCGCTCGGCCGCCTGGCGCGAGGCCTCGAGGGCGCGCGAACGATAGATACCCGGATTTTCCCGCTTACCACCGTCGCCGGGCTTCACCGCACTCGACTGCTCGACATCCTTGACCGCCATCGCAGGCTCCTTTCGCACCCCTTCGCTCGGCCGACGGCACTCCCCTCAGGAGGCCCGCTCCGCCCGCCGAAGGCGAGGTTTTTCTCTTTTCCAGTATAGCCGAAGGGCGCCGGCCGAAAGCTTCGCAGGGCCGTCGAAAACGCGCTACAGTGCGCGGCGCCATGGTCGCTCCCCCGCCTCGCCTTCGCCTGCTCGCCGTCGTCGGCGTGGTCGGCATCTCCTTCTCCGCCATCTTCGTGCGGTTGGCCGACGAGTCCTTCTCCACCACCGCCTTCTTCCGCGTCGCCTACGCCCTGCCGGTCCTCGGCCTGCTCGCCTGGCGACGCCGTCGCGACGACCAGCGCAGCCGCCGCGAGCGCGCCCTCGCCCTCCTCGCCGGCGTTTTCCTCGGCATCGACTTCGCCTTTTGGCACCGCGCCATCGCCCAGATCGGCGCCGGCCTCGCCACCGTCCTCGGCAACACCCAGGTCGTCTTCGTCGCCCTCGCCGCCTGGTGGCTGCTCGGCGAACGACCGGCCCGCCGCGCTCTCATCGCCCTGCCTCTGGTGCTCGGCGGCGTCGTCCTGATCTCGGGCCTCGGGGATCGCCGCGCTTACGGCTCGGACCCCTGGTCCGGGGTCGTCTACGGCATTCTCACGGGCGTCACCTATGCCGCCTTCCTGCTGCTTTTCCGACGCTCGAACCGCCGCGCCGCACCGGCCGTCGGACCGCTCTTCGAAGCCACCTTCGCCGCCGCCGTCACCAGCCTGCTGATCGGCTTCGCCGACGGCGGCCTCGAGCTCGTGCCGAGCTGGCCGAGCCACGGCTGGCTGGTGACCTTCGCGCTGGTCTCGCAGTGCGTCGGCTGGCTCCTGATCTCGCGCGCCCTGCCGCGCCTGCCGGCCCTCGAGACCTCGATTCTCCTGCTCCTCCAACCGCTCTTGACGGTCCTCTGGGGGCGTTTGCTCTTCGCCGAGCAGCTCGCCGCCGTGCAGTGGCTGGGGGTGGCGACGGTGATTGCCGGCATCGGCTGGATTTCCCTCGGCGGCGCGGTCGAGAAACCCGCCCTGAAGGTGAAGTCGTGAAGGCGGACTCGTGAAGACCCTGCCGGGTTGGGCCGCGATCGTCATCGCCCTCGGCCTGTTCGCCATCTGGAGCAATACCTTCATCGCCATCGGCTACCTGCTCGGCGCCGAGCTGTCGGCGGCGCGCTTCGACGCCGTCGGTTTGACCGTCGCCCGCGCCCTGCCGTCGGGCCTGGTGTGCTCGCTCTACTGCTTCGGGTTTCGGCCCCGCGAATCGATCGCTCTGCTGCGCCGTCACGGCTTTCGGCTAGCCCTTTGCGGCCTGTTGGTGGTGCCGATCTACAACCTCTGCCTGTTTCTCGGCCAGGAGCATGGCGTCGCCGCCCCCATCGCCTCGATCACCACCGCCCTGGCGCCGCTCTTCATCCTGGTCTTGTCGGTGATCTTCCTCGGCGAGAGCAAGACGCCGCAGAAGCTCGCCGGCCTGGCCCTCTCCTTGCTCGGCATGGCGACCATCGCCGCCGCCCACCCGACCGGCGGCAACTACGGTCTGATGGTCGCCGTCACCGCTCTGGCACCGCTGTCCTGGTCGATCTACTCAGTGATCTGCAAACCGCTGACCCGAGAGGTCTCACCGCTGTTGCTGACCTACCTGCCGATCAGCCTCGGCACCCTCCCCCTGCTGGCCATCGCGCCGTTCAAGGGGCTGCCCGAGATGGTCGCCCTCGACAGCACCGGCTGGGCCGCCGTCCTCTACCTGTCGCTGCTCGCCACGGTTCTGGGATTCGCCCTCTGGACCTACCTGCTGCGCTCCCTGCCGGCCTCCACGGTGGGCCTGACGGTGTTTCTCAATCCGCCGATGACGCTGCTCTCGAAGGCCGCCCTGGCGAGCCTTCTGCCGGCCGTCTTCACCTTCCGCATCCTGCCCCTGGAATGGCTGGGAGGAGGCCTCGCCCTCGCCGGCCTGGCGGTGGCGACGGTCCTCCCCCGGCGCCCTTCTACTCCTCCGCCATAAAGGGATAGCGGAAGTCAGTCGCCGGTACGAAGGTCTCCTTGATGGTGCGCTGCGAGACCCAGCGCAGCAGGTTGAGCATCGAGCCCGCCTTGTCGTTGGTGCCCGAAGCGCGGCCGCCGCCGAAGGGCTGCTGGCCGACCACTGCACCGGTCGGCTTGTCGTTGATGTAGAAGTTGCCGGCGGCGTGACGCAGGGCCGCCGCCAGCCGCTGGATGACCCGCCGATCGCGCGCGAAGATGGCACCGGTGAGGGCGTAGGGGCTGCCCTGATCGCAGTCGCGCAGGGCCTGCTCGATGTCGTCGTCCTCGTAAACGTAGATCGTCAACACCGGGCCGAAGATCTCCTCGCACATCAGCTTGAAGGAGGGATCCCGAGCGACCACCACCGTCGGCTCGATGAAGTAGCCCTGCGAGTCGTCGCCGTTGCCACCGAGGATGACGTCGGCCTCCGGCGCATCCTTGGCGTAGTCGATATAGCCCATGATGTCGCGGTAGGCGGAAGCGTCGATGACCGCCCCCATGAAGTTGCGGAAGTCGAGCGGCGAGCCGACCGAGATCTGACCGACGAGGTCCGCCAGCCGAGCCTCCAGGCGCGGCCACAGGGAGCGCGGAACGAAGGCCCGGGAAGCCGCCGAGCACTTCTGCCCCTGAAACTCGAAGGCGCCGCGGACGAGCGCCACGGCGAGGCTCTCGACGTCCGCCGAGGGATGGGCGAAGACGAAGTCCTTGCCGCCGGTCTCGCCGACCAGACGAGGGTACGAGCGGTAGCTGGCGACGTTGTCGCCGATGGTCTTCCACATCGACTGGAAGACCGCCGTCGAGCCGGTGAAGTGAACTCCCGACATCTCCGGCCGAGCCATCACCGGATCGCCGACGGCGCGCCCGCGACCGGGCAGGAAGTTGATCACGCCAGGCGGCAGACCGGCCTCCTCGAGGAGGCGCATGATGTAGTAGTTCGAGACCACCGCGGTGGTCGCCGGCTTCCACAGCACGGCGTTGCCCATCAGCGCCGGCGCCGTCGGCAAGTTGCCGCCGATAGCGGTGAAGTTGAAGGGCGTCACGGCGAACACGAAGCCCTCCAGGGGTCGATGCTCGAGGCGGTTCCACATGCCCGGCGAGGAGGCCGGCTGCTCGGTGTAGATCTGGCGCATGAAGGCGGCGTTGAAGCGCCAGAAATCGATCAGCTCGCAGGCCGAGTCGATCTCCGCCTGGTGGGCGGTCTTCGACTGATTGAGCATGGTGGCGCCGTTGAGGGTGTCGCGCCAAGGACCGGCGAGCAGATCGGCCGCCTTGAGGAGGACCGCGGCGCGCCCTTCCCAGGGCATTTCGGACCATTCCCGCCAGGCTTCACCGGCCGCTTCGACGGCCTGCGCCACGTGCTCCGGCGCCGCCTGGTGAACGGTCGCCAGGACGTGACCGTGATCATGCGGACAGACCGCCTCGACGGTATCGCCGCTGCGCACCTCTTGGCCGCCGATGATCAGCGGAATCTCGATTTTCTCGCCCCGCATCTCGCCGACCCGGGCCTTCAAGGAAGCCCGTTCCGGAGAGCCCGGGGCGTAGCTTCGGACCGGCTCGTTGCGCGGCGGCGGCGTCTGAAAGATGGCGTTCGACATGGCGGAGACCTCCCTCGAGGAAAATCAGGTACCGAAGCCCGGCAGATGCCGGAGAAGGCTGCGATGATGGTTGTCCGAGAGCTTCGGACGGAAACGCGCCCATGGTAGCCAAAGGCCCCCGCCGGGGCAATGGCGAAATCAGCTCGCCGGCGGACTGATCCGAGACCGGCCCCGCCAGCCGGCCCAGGCGAGGCCGAGAAAGCCGATGATCAGCCCCGTCCCGCCGATCGGCGTGATGGCGCCCAGCCAGCGCGGTCCGCCCAGGGCGAGGGCTGCGACGGTGCCCGCGAAGATCAGGCCGCCGCCGGCGAGACAGGCGCTCCCCCACGCCGTCGCCAGACCGAGGCGCGCCATCACGCCGCCGGCCAAAGTCCCGAGGGCGCTCACCATCAGGTAATGGAAGGCCGTGTTCCAGAGCTCCAGGGCCGCCGGCTCCAGGCGCTCCTCGAGGCCATGGGCCCCGAAAGCGCCACCGGCCACCGCCAAAGCCGCCATCAAACCCCCGGCCGTCAGACTCTTGCTCCCTGCCACCTGGCTCATCGCTCGATCTCCTCCGTCGCGCCGCCGAAAACCCACTCCTTCGTCGGCGGCATAGTATCGTCGGCGAATCGGGAAAGGGGTGCATTCGATGGCGAGCGTGTACGATCTGAAGCCAGCCTTTCAGCGGCTCCTGCGGCCTTTGGTGCGGGGGCTCGCCAGGCTCGGCGTCAGCCCCAACCAGATCACCGTCGGCGCTCTTCTCTTGTCGCTCCTCTGGGGTATCGCCATCACCCTGCGCCCGACCTCGAAGGGCCTGTTGCTGGCGCTGCCGGCCCTCCTCCTGCTGCGCATGGCGCTCAACGCCGCCGACGGCATGCTGGCCCGTGAGCACGACTTGCGCAGCCCCCTCGGCGCCCTCCTCAACGAGCTCGGCGACGTCCTCTCGGACAGCACCCTCTACCTTCCCCTCGCCCTGGTCCCCGGCTTCGAGCCGCGACTGGCGGTGCTCACGGCGCTGGCGGCCGCGATCACCGAGGTCGCCGGATTGGCGGCCCTCGCCGTCGGCGCCGAACGGCGCTACGACGGCCCGATGGGCAAGAGCGACCGAGCCCTCGTTTTCGGCCTCGTCGGCCTGCTTCTCGGCCTCGGCCTGGCGCCACACCCCTGGCTCCTCTGGGTGCAGGGTGCTGTCCTCGCCCTGCTGGCGATCACCATCCTGCGCCGCGTGCAGGGCGCCTTGCGAGCGGCGCCATGACCCTCGACCTACCTCGCGCCGTGCTGATCAGCCTGGGCGGGATCTTCGCCCTGCTGGTCGTCGCCTCGCTGATCGTCGTCGTGCTCGGCCGGCTGAAGCCCAATCTGGCCTTGAACGAGGTGCGCCTACGAATCAAGAGCTGGTGGATCATGGCGGTGGTCTTCGCCCTCGCCCTGGTGGCCAATCGCACCGTCACCCTGGTGTTCTTCGCCTTCGTCTCCTTTCTCGCCCTGAAGGAGTTCCTTTCCCTGGTGCCCACCCGCCGGGCGGACCGCCGGGTGCTGTTCTGGGCCTACCTGTCGATCCCCTTTCAGTTCTTCTGGATCGCGCGCGCCTGGTACGGCATGTTCATCATCTTCGTGCCGGTCTACATGTTCCTGCTGATCCCGACTCGCATGGTGCTGATCGGCGAGACCCGTGGCTTCCTGCGGGCCGCCGGCATCCTCCACTGGGGCATGATGACCACCGTCTTCAGCCTCAGCCACATCGCCTATTTGCTGGTGCTGCCGGCCCGCGGCAATCCCGCCGGCGGCGGCCCCGGCCTGCTGCTCTTTCTGGTCTTCCTGACCCAGTTCAACGATGTCGCCCAGTTCCTTTGGGGCCGCCTCTTCGGACGCCGGCCGGCGCTGCCCTCGGTGAGCCCCGGCAAGACCTTGGAAGGGCTCCTCGGCGGCGTTGCGACGACCGTTCTCGTGGCCTACCTGGCGGCTCCCTACCTCACTCCCCTGGTGCCGCGCGATGCCCTCGCCGCGGGCTTGATCATCGGTCTCGGCGGCTTCCTCGGCGACGTCGTCATCTCGGCCCTCAAGCGCGACCTTCGGCTCAAGGACTCGGGCTCCCTGATTCCCGGCCACGGCGGCATCCTCGATCGCATCGACAGCTTGACCTACACCGCCCCGCTGTTCTTCCACTTCGTCTACTACCTCTACTACTAGGCCGCGCCCTCGGACCCAACTCCCGTGCTCAAGCACCTCTTCGTCGCTCTCGTCCTGCGCCCGGTGGTGCTGATCGTCCTCGGCCTCAACGTCCGCCATCGCGAGCGCCTGCCGACCTCCGGCCCGGCGATCCTGGCGGCGAATCACAACAGCCATCTCGACACCGCCGTGCTCCTGTCGCTGCTCCCTCAGCGCCTCGCCGGCCGCATCCGGCCGGTCGCCGCCGCCGACTATTTCCTGAGCAATCCCTTGCTGGCGTGGTTTTCCCGTCACCTCCTCGGGATCCTGCCGATCGAGCGCCGAGGAAGCCGCAGCGGCGATCCCCTCGCCGCTCTCGAGGACGCCCTCGATCGCAACGAGCTACTGATCCTGTTTCCGGAAGGCACCCGCGGCGAGCCGGAGCGCATGGCAGAGTTCAAGAGTGGGCTGGGCAGGCTCGCCGAGCGCCGCCCCGAGGTGCCGGTGATCCCGATCTTCCTCCACGGCCTGGGCAAAGCCCTGCCCAAAGGCAGCCTGCTGCCGGTGCCCTTCTTCTGCGACGTGTTCGTGGGGCCCGCCCTACAGGGCCGGGACCACCAGAACCCGCGCCAATTCCTGGAGAGCTACGGCACCGCCATCGCAGACCTCGAGAAGGCCTGCCCCGCCGCCGAGTGGGAGTAACGGCAGTCCGCCGACCGGCTCAGGTGCGGATCGAGAGCGAGGGGTCGGTCTTGGCCAGCCGCAGGAAGCGGGCGACGCCGCGAATGACCTCTTCCGAGACTTTTTCCTGGTGGGCCGCCTGGTGGAAGAAGGCGAGAGCCGTCGCCGCTTCCTTGAAGACGCCAGCCGGCACCAGGGCAGCCAGCGACTGTCGCGCCAGGTCGCGGACCTCCGAAAAGCGCCCCTGGCGATTGAGAACCAGGGCCAGATCGAGGGCGACGAGGGCGGCATCGAAGAGCTTCTCTTCCTGCTGGTAGGCCTCGAAGGCCTCCTTGAGACGGGATTCCGCCATCTCGACCTCGCCGAAGCCGGAGGCGATGACGCCTTCCAGCCAGCAGGCGCGGATGACGGTGTAGCTGTCCGCGAACCGCGAGAAGCCTTCGCGGCACTGCTCGAAGAGGTTGCGCGCCTCGGCGAACTCGCCGAGATCGGCGAAGCAAATCGCCAGGTTGGCGCGCGAATAGAGGACGGCGCGAGGATCGGCCCCTTCGTCGGAGCGGGCCAGCGACTCGAGAAGCGGCGCCAGCGCGTCCTCCGGACAGGCGCGATCGAGGTGCAGATTGCCGATCGAGGTCAGAACGCGTGCCACCTTGAGCTCGTCGCCGGCCTCCTCGAAGAGCTGCACCGCCTGTTCGAAGCCCGCCAGGGCGACATCGAGGTTCCCGCGATCCTTGTCGAGAATCGCCCGCAGGTAGAGGAAGTTGCCCTCCTCGATCGGATCCGCCGCCTGGCTCAGCAGCTCGCCGGCCTGCGCGAAGCAACCTTCCGCTTGCTGAAATTCGCCACGCAGGCGGTGACAGTTGCCGAGCACACTCAGCCCGCGTCCTCGGGTCTCGGCGAGGAGCACCTCCCCGTAGTGCCGGGACTCGAGGGTGCCGAGCACCTGGAGGCCGGCCTCAGCGAGAGCCAAGGCCCGCCGCAGCTCACCGTAGCCCTCTTCCAGGCCCTCCTGGATCAAGCGCTGGGCGAAACCCAGGTTCTGATACTTGGCCTGATTGCGAATCAGCATCGGCCAGCAGTCGCAGGAGTAGGCGAGGAGATCGTCGAGCAGCGGCGAGCTTCCCTGCACCTCCTGGAAAGCGACATGCAGCCGCGACTTGAGGTCGCCGCCGACGGGCGCCGCCGGTTTCTCGACGGCGCGCCCGTAGGGCAGAACTTTGGCGAGCACGGACCGCTCTCCGCCGCCCGCGCCAAGGGCCTCGACGGCCGCCTTGCGACACTGCTCACACTCCAAGAGATGGAGTGCCGCGGCGCGATTCTGGAGAGCGGTCTCGGCCGCCAGGAAGCGACGGATCTCAGCGGCTGTCAAGTGGTTATTCATCGGCTTCGGGGAGTACCCTCATGGGACCTCGAAATAGTCAAAATCACTATATTTCAAGGGGATCCGAAGGCGTCCGGTGAAGTACCCCATGGTGTGCCTCGCGAGCTCCCTAATACGGTAGTTTCATCAGCGTCTGAAAAGGGGACAACGGAAATCGCCGAAATCACCTTTCGATACGCCGATGATCACTCCTCTTCGGCGCTTCCGAACTCGAAGTTCGAGGTCGGCTCCTCGCCCTCACCGCTGTGTGCCGCGGCGGAAATACCGAAGGGATCGAAGCCACCCCCCTCGTTCCCGCCCCACATGCTCTCGACCTTCTCGGCCCACTCGACGAGCTGCTGGTACCACTGTTGGAAGAATGTCGTCTCGCCTTCGGCCGAATCCCACGGGCCAGCCCACAGGGTGCCTGCCGGCAGCATCATCAGAGCCACCGACAGAAGGATCGCGACGCGGCGAATTCTCGAAAAACGGGTCATTGTCTCGCCTCCTAGTTTTCCAAGGGACCGGGGTCTCCCACCGCGGGAGCCGAGAATCCCTCCTCCACTAGTTCTGTGAGTCGGCCACCCCGTCAGGGGGACAGTCAACCCTCCAGAGCGCCCTGATCCAGCGAATTATCGAAATATTAACACGTAAATAAGCGCGATCAAAGGAACCCCTTTCGACTCACCCGGGAGTGAGCCGAAAAAGACTGTCAATACTTATCTTTTCGGTACTTCGCGGAGGCCGTCGAGGGGCCGATTCGAGGCGGCAGACGGCGCGAAAAGGGCGCGCAGGCCCCGAAAAGGTCAGAATTCGCCGAGACGCGCGATCGCTTCGACCTTCTGCCGCGGCAACACCAGGCGGTCGTGCTTCTTCCAAACCCCGAAGCGTGCTGCCCGGGAGAGGTACTCCGCTTTCGTAGGCCCGCCCTCTTCGGGTCGATGGACATCGACATCGCGCAGGATCACCTGCTCCTCGGTGATGTCGTCACAACGGCCGACGAAGGTCTCTCCGCCGGCCGTCTCGACCACCACCGTGATGCCGTGGAGGGCGTGCTTGTTCTGATGGAAGGTACCCATCGCGCTCAGGCGGTCGCCGGCGAAGCGTTCTCCTGCAACGCCGCCACCAGATCCTGGGCCACTTCCTGCGCCGATCGCCCTTCGATGCGATGCCGTGGGAGAAAGAACACCAGCTCACCATCGTGGAAGATCGCCATGCACGGGCTGCTCGGAGGAATCTCCGGAAAATACGCCCGCGCCCGCGCCGTCGCTTCGACATCCTGGCCGGCGAATACCGAGCCGACACGGGCCGGCGCCGGTCCCGCTTCCAGCGCCAGGCGAACCCCCGGACGCGCCATGCCGGCGGCACAACCGCAGACGGAATTGACCACCAGCAGGCTGGAGCCGGTCTTCTGGCTCATGAATTGATCGACCTCCTCGGCGCTGCGCAGCTCGGCGACGCCGATCGCCGTGAGCTCCTCGCGCATCGGCTTGACCAGCAGTGGGCTGTAGGGCATTGCTTCACTCCTCCTCGGAAAGATAGGTCTCGGACTCTGCGGGAATACGCAACCGGGCAACGCCCGTGGGGATTCCAATTCTATGCCAAGGAAGCGCTCAGGCCACCCCGCTCCGAAGGAGCTGGGGGTTAGTTTGAAAATTTCTTATTTCGATAATTTTTTGTCCCGAATATCATTCCTGGAATCACCTCTTGATTAGCGAACCGTAGCCCAGCCAGGGCAACATCCGCCAATCCACCAACGGAGGCACCATGCGTCGACAGAAAACCCACCCTCGCCCCCTCATCGCCTGGACCTTGATCCTCGGCCTCGCCCTCTCCGGCGCCGCCTTTGGCGCCCAAGAAGCGGAGCGTGAGAGCCTTTGGAATAGGATCTTCAGCGTCATCGAGCGCGTCGTCGGCAGCGAGGCTCCGCCGCCGGAGGAAGGCAACGAAGCCGGCTCCGACATGGACCCCAACGGCCTGCGAGCGATCGAAGACGAGGAATTCTGAGGCCCTCGGCGCCGGCGTGATCGTCACCGAATTCGCGATGACGCCGGCGCCCTCGCGTGTCGAAATGAGGTATACTCTCCAGAAATTAATTATTTGAACCGAGTATCGAGCGCATGCCGGAATATCTGGAAGAGATCTTCGACCGCCTTTCCCCGGCCCTCGAGCTCTTGTTCCTGCGTCACGAAGTCCCACCGCAGCAGGCCGGCCGCATCGTCGAAGACGTGCTCGCGATCTACGCTCGCAAGCATCGCGACATCGAGAGCCCCGAGGCCTGGATCCTCGAAATGGTCACCCAGAAAGTGCTGCGGGAGAGCCGGCCGTGAAGCTCCATCCCAACCGCACGACCCTAGGCTCCCTGCTCGACCGGATCGAGAGCAAGCTACAGCGCCAGTGCCTGAAACACCTGCTCGACTGCGAGCGCTGTCGCGGCGAAATGAAGCGGCTGATCGACCAGGAGGATGGTCCCCTGGCACGGGTGATCGCCTGGCCGACGGCCAGCTATCAGGGCATCCTGGACCGGGTGGTGGAAAGGGCCCAGCAAGCGGGCTTGAGCCTGAGCCGCGAAGAGGCCGAAGCGCCGGTGCTGCTCGCCGAGTTGCTGCTGCAACCGGCTGCCGAACGCCGGCGCTCCATCGAGCAGGACCCGCGGCTGCGCAGCTGGCCGCTGGCCGAGCTGCTCCTCGACCGCTCCCGCGCTCGCAGCTTCGACGACCCGGTGCGGGCCGAAATTCTCGCCCGCTTGGGGCTGCAGGTGATCGAGGTCCTCGAGGGTGACTCGCAGGAGCTCGCCCTCAAGGAGGACTTGCGCGCCCGCGGTCTGGCCTATCTCGCCAACAGCCTGCGCATGCGCTCGGACCTGGAGGCCGCCGAAGCTCTCCTCGTCCAGGCCGACGAGGCCCTGCGCTTCGGCACCGGTGACCCCCTCGAGAAGGCCCGCATCCTGGAGTTGACGGCCACCTTGCGCAAGGACCAGCGCCGCTTCGACGAAGCCACCCATCTGCTACAGCGGGCCATTCGCCGTTACCGGTCGGCGGACGAGACCCACCGCGCCGGCCGCGCCCTGATCTCGAAAGCCTCCCTCCATCGCGCCATCGGCGCCCCCGAAAAGGCCACCGAGGTGCTGCGCGAAGCGGTCGAGTACCTCGATGCCGCCCGTGAGCCGCGCCTGCGGCTGTGCGCCCGCCACAACCTCGCCGACTATCTCAGCGACCTCGAGAAGCACCTCGAGGCGCGAGCCGTGCTGCGCGAGGCGAGGCCCCTCTACGAACAATTCCCGGACGCCTGGACTCAGCGCCGGCGCCTGTGGGTCGAAGGCAAGATCCTCCGCGGCCTGGGCCAGCTCGACGAAGCCGAAGGACGGCTGCTCGAGGCTCGACGCGGCTTTCTCGACCAGGAGATCGTCTACGACGCCGCCTTGGTGTCCCTCGACCTCGCCTCGATCTATGCCCAGCAGGGGCGGGAGGCCGACCTTCGACGGCTCGCCCGCGAGATGCTCCCGATCTTCCAGGACCGCCAAATCCACCGCGAGGCGAGGATCGCCCTGAGCTACTTCCGCCAGGCGGCGGAAGTCGACCTGGTCTCACCGCAGCTAGTGCGTCGCGTCCACCTCTACCTGCGCCAGTCGCGCGACAACCCGGAGTTGCGTTTCGAACAGTAGGTGGCCAGCCGTGGTTCAGCGACTGGCTTGATTCGCGGGCTGAGGCGGATCGTCGCCGCCCGGTTCCGACGCCGCGGCGATGCAGTACAGAAAGCCCTCGGAGCGCAAGAACAGCTCCCCACCGCTGGCCGCCGGGGTTGCGCTGAAGGCCGTCTCATCGCCCTCGAAGGCAGCATTGTGGCCGGCCAAACGAAGCTCTTTGCCGGGCTCGATGACATAGCTCTCACCGCTTCGCGTGAGTTGGATGATCTTGCCCGCGACCACGATCGGCGAGGAGTAGTCGACATTCGGAAAGCGCCCCGTCGGAGCGCCGATGCGCGGCAGTCGAGCGCGAAAGATGGGCTCGCCGGTCGCCAGGTCATGGGCCATGAAAATGCCGTTCGAGGCCCAATAGATGGCATCGTCGACGATCACCGGCGTGGTGATTCCGGCGCGCAACTTGCGCTGCCAGAGAACATGGGTGCCGGAGACATCGCCGCTGCCCCCAAGGCGAACCGCCATGCCGTGACCGGCCCGACTCCCCATCAGGAAGGCGACGTCATCGCGAATCACGATGCTCGGCACCGCGGAATCGTCGAGCGGCGTGCGGGCGGACCAGAGAACTTTCCCGGTCTGCGGCTCGAGGGCAATGACCTTGAAGGGAAAGTGCAGCAGCACCTGGGTTCCTTCGCTCCCGCGGTAGACCGCCGGCGTCGCCCAGGAGTTGGTGAAGGCCGGGTTCTCCAGCGCCCAGAGCTGACGCCCGGTGCGCTTGTCGAGGCCGAGAACGTGGTGCCCCAGGATTCCGGCATTGACCACCAGCACGTCGCCGACCAGGATCGGGCTGGCGGCACTGCCCCAGCGGGCGGGATCGGACTTCGTCCCGACCTCCTGGCGCCACAGCTCTTTGCCCTCCCAATCGAAGGCGTAGAGTCCCGACCTGCCGAGCAGGGCATAGACCCGCTCGCCATCGGTCACCGGGGTACTGCTGGCATATCCGTGCTGGGTCAAGAAGCCCTCGTAGGGATCTTCCCCACCGGGTGTCTTCACCGAAGCCCGCCAAACCTCCTCGCCGGTGGCGCGGTCGAAGGCGAGCAGGTGGCGGACCAGGTCGGCCACCTCCCCCGGCTTCCGCCGATCCATGCCGTAGCCGGTGTAGGCGGTCACGAAGACCCGCTCCCCATGCACGATCGGCGACGACAGGCCTTTGCCGACCAAGGCCGTTCGCCACTTCAAATTGTTCTCGAGGGACCACTCCGAGGGCACCGCCGGACCGGACACCGATCCGGAGCCGTCGGGGCCGCGAAAGCGGCTCCAGTCGGCGGCGACCTGTGAGGCAGAGAGAACGAGCAGAACAGCGCAGAGAGTGGATCGACCCATGGATTTCCTCATCGGTTCTGAAAGGGAGTGCACGCGGTGGCACCTGATTCGGTCACCAGCGATTTCGCCAACGGCCAGCCGCTGGATGCAGTCGACCCACCCGAGTCGCGGAATATTTCGTATCCTGAGGACGTACAAGGAGAAGAGGAGGAACCGCCATGGAGATCGTTCTGAGCATTCTGATCGGCACCGGATTGAGCGCCGCCGCCGGCTTTCGCATCTTCGTCCCTTTCCTGATCGTCGGATTGGCGCAGCGCACGGGGCACCTGAATCTCGCCGAGGGCTTCGACTGGATGGGGTCGACGCCGGCCCTGATCGCCTTCGGAGTCGCCACCGTGCTCGAGGTCCTGGCCTACTACGTGCCCTGGCTGGACAATGCCCTCGATCTGCTGGCCAGCCCCAGCGCGGTGGTGGCCGGCGTCGTGCTGACGGCCTCGGTGGTCACCGACCTCGATCCATTCCTGCAGTGGACGCTGGCCGCGGTGGCCGGCGGCAGCGCGGCGACCGTGGTCCAGGGTTTGACCACCAGCACTCGCCAGCTCTCCACCCTCACCACGGCGGGCTTCGGGAACCCTCTGGTCTCGACCAGCGAGGTCGCCGCCTCGGCCGGCCTCTCGGTCCTCGCCCTGGCCGTCCCGGTGGTCGCCTTCCTGGTGGTCCTGGGGCTGATGCTGTTCGTCGGTCGGCGCTTCCTCTTCGCCCGCCCGCCGAAGGGCCAGACCGCCTGACGGCGACCGCCGCTCCCGCCTCGAAACGCCAAACGGCCGAGCCCTCGCCCACCGCGGGCTCGGGTCTCGGCCGCTGAAGTCGACGGACCTCGTCCGTCGTCGGTCAGGCGCTCAGGTTGCGATCGAGGAAGGACTCGAAGGCCGACTTGGGCATCGCGCCCATCATGCGATCGGCGATCTGGCCATCCTTGAAGAGGATGAAGGTCGGAATGCTCTGCACCTGGAACTGCACCGCCAGCTCCTGATTCTGGTCGATGTTGAGCTTGGCGATGCGAACCTTGCCGTCCATCTCGTCGGCGAGGGCGTCGAGGTGCGGCGCCACCATGCGACAAGGACCACACCACTCGGCCCAGAAGTCCACCAGCACGGGCACGTCCGAGCTCAGGACGGAGGATTGGAAGTTCTCTTGATCGACGGTGAGGATCTTGTCTGAAGCCATGGGGGGTCCTTTACCAATTGGATGGGCTCGCGGCCTAGGCGCGAGCGGAAGAAACGAAGAAATTCGGGTTTCTCGATAATCTGCCGATGGAAGGCCGCCCGTCGTCGACGGGCTGTCGGGCCGTCATCCGGCACCGCCCTCCTGCTCCCCTTCTAACCTGCGAAGGGCGGCGAAAAATTCTCGCGTCGTCTCGACATCACGTCCGATCTGAGCCGAGAGATCCATGATGGTCGGAAAGATCCGCTCCTCGCGCAGCCGCTGGAAGAACTGCACCTCCACCGACTCACCATAGACGTCGTTGTCGAAGCCGAGAATGTGGCTCTCCAGGACCCGCTGATAGTTCTCGTAAACGGTCGGTCGGGTTCCGATGTTGGTGACGCTGTCGAAGGTCGCCGGATAGCTCGGCAGATGGATGCGGGTGGCATAGACCCCATCCGCCGGCAGGATCTCGCTCTCCGGCGCCAGGTTGGCGGTCGGCCAGCCGAGGCGCTGCCCCATGCGGTCTCCCCGCACCACCTGGCCGGTGACCTCGTAAGCGCGCCCGAGCATCTCCCGGGCATCGGCGACTCGGCCCTCGGCGATGGCGGCGCGCAACCGGGTGCTCGAGATGCGCTCGCCGCCCTGGGCCACCTTTTCGACGCCGTGGGCGCTGAAGCCGAGCTCCGCCCCCAGCGACTGCAGCAGCTCGAGGTTGCCGTCGCGCTCGTGGCCGAAGACGAAGCCGGCCCCGACATAGATCTCTTCGAGGCCCAGGCGACCGTGCAGGAACTCCTCGACGAAGCGCCGCGCCGGCGTCTGGGAGAACTCGCGGGTGAAGGACACCATCAGGACGAACTCGATACCGGCGGCCTCGAGGAGGCGGGCCTTCTGATCCCGTGAGGTCAGGCGCTGGAGCGCTCGCTCCGGGCGCAGGACGCTCAGCGGATGCGGCTCGAAGGTCACCACCAGGGCCGGCCGGGAGGTGCCCCGGGTGCGCGCCGTGACGCGCTCGAGGAGGGCCTGGTGGCCGCGGTGGACGCCGTCGAAGTTGCCGATCGCGGCCACCCCTCCGGTGGGCAGATCGGTGGCGTGGAAGGCGTCGACGACGACCGGCATGTTCGGACTCTAACGGATCGACCGCAGACTGCGGTCAGGCAATGGAAACCGCTCCGGCGAGCTCGATTCCCTCGACCCCGACCGGTCCGACGATGTGCCCCACCAGATCGTCGGCGAAAGCCTCCGAGATCTCGACTTCCACCAGGCGACCGGCAGCGGCCAAGCCATCGTTGATCAGCACTCGGCCATCGATCTCCGGCGCCTGCCCGTGGTGTCGCCCGACCAGCAGGTGGTCGGTCTCCTCGTGGACGCCCTCGACCAGCACCTCGAGACGCCGGCCGACCAGGCGCCGCCGGCTTTCGAGGGCGATGGGCTGCTGCGCCTCGAGCAGTCGCTCGTAGCGACGGCGCGCCACCTGGCCGGGCACCCGCCCGCCGAGCTCCGCCGAGGGCGTTCCCGGCTCTGGGCTGTAGGCGAAGGCTCCCAGATGATCGAAGCGCGCTTCCCGAACGAAATCCACCAGATCTTCGAAGTGCGCTTCCGTCTCTCCCGGAAAGCCGACGATGAAGGTGGTGCGCAGGAAGATGTCCGGGGCCAGCTCCCGAGCCTTCTCGAGCTGCCGCAGGTAGCGCCGAGCCGAGCCGCCACGCCGCATGGCGCGGAGGATCTCGGGATGGCTGTGCTGCAGCGGCATGTCGACATAGGAAGCGAAGCGCGGCTCACTTCCCATCAGCTTGAGGAGCTCGACATCGAGGGTCGTCGGATAGGCGTAGAGGAAGCGGATCCAGGGAATGCTGGTCTCGGCCAGCAGGGCCTCGACCAGCCGTGCCAGGCCATGGCGCCCGAGATCGAGATCCTCGCCGTAGCGAGTGGTGTCCTGGGCGATCAAGCAGAGCTCGCTCAGGCCGCCCTCCTCGAGCTGCCGGGCTTCACTCACCAGGCTCTCGATGGTGCGGCTGCGAAAGCGTCCACGCCACGACGGGATGGCGCAAAAGGTACAAGGGTTGTTGCAGCCCTCGGCGACCTTCAGATAGGCATAGCCGCGGGTGGTGAGCAGACGCGGCGCGGTGTGGTCGAAAACCTGATGGGAGGGCGTTGGCGGCGGTGCTGCACCGCCGATCTGAACCACCCGGCCGACCTCGCGGATCTGGTCGAGGCTGATGAAGCCATCGATCTCGGGCACCGAGCTCGACAGCTCCTCGCCGTAGCGATTGACCATGCAGCCGGCCACCAGGAGGCGTTGGGTCGCACCGTCTTTCTTGGCTTCGGCCATCTCGAGGATGGCCTCGACGCTCTCCTGCTTGGCCTCTTCGATGAAGCCGCAGGTGTTGACGATGACGGTTTCGGCCTGTTCCGCGTCGGCGACCACTTCATAGCCGGCCTTGCTGAGCTCACCGAGCATCACCTCGCTGTCCACCAAGTTCTTGGGGCAGCCCAAACTGATCATGCCCACGCGGGGGCGGCGTTCGGCGTCGCTCATAGCGCGCGGAGTGTAGCAGAGCTTCCTGTGCTACACTCGCGCCGATCGGGATTGCTTTTCGAAAGCCAGCACCCGCTCTCTAATAGCCGTGATTCTGTTCGCCCGCAATTTCGCCAAGACCTTTGTCTTGACCCGGCTGCCGGAGTTCTTGCAGCCGGCCGTCGCCATGGCGGACAGACTCCTGCAGAGATTTCAGAAGGTCAAGCTGTTCCAGACGGTGTCGAGAATCGCTCTCCACCGTCCCCTCTTGGCGGTTCGGGTGTCGAATCCCCACCACACCGGCCGCACCCACCAGCAGCTCCCCCGCTCGAAGACACCGCTTTCCTGAAACAGCGGCGATTCTCAGCCCGTAGCTTGGGCTGACACCACTTCCCTCGGCGTTACGTCGAGACGGGAGTTTTCACTCGCGCGGCGATGCGCCGACGCGATTCAGAGTAGCAGTGCGACGAAGGGAGCAACCTTCTTGTCTACGATGGCTCCTCGTGGAGCAACGGAGGCCGGCGTGAGCGGCTTCTCCGAGCTCCTAGCAGGTTTCCGCGAATTGCTGGAAGCCGAGATGAACGCCTGGCTCGGCGCACGCCGGCAGCAGGCCCGGATCGAGCTGCCGGAAGCCGGAGACCTCGCCGACACCGTCGCCGATCTCGTCCTCGCCGGCGGCAAACGCCTGCGACCGGCCCTGGTCTATTTCACCTTTCGGGCCTGTGGCGGAAGTGATCGCAGCGCCGTCCTCCCGGCGGCGATGGCGACCGAGCTGCTCCACGCCTACCTGCTGATCCACGACGATTTGATGGACCATTCGGCGCTGCGCCGCGGCCAGCCGACACCCCACGTGCGCTACGCCGAGCTCCACCGCAGCCAGGAGTGGTCCGGTGATTCGGCCGAGTTCGGCCGCGCCGCCGCCATCCTCCTCGGCGACCTGGCTCACAGTTGGGCCGTGGAACGCTTCTCCGAGTCTCTCCTCCACCCGGCCGCGGCGCGCCGCGCCGGCGACCTCGACCGCTGCTTCGGCGAGATGTGCCGCGAGGTGATCGGAGGCCAGTACCTCGAAATGCTGCTGGCGGTGCGGCGCACGGCCAGTGAGAAAGACCTCCTCGACGTGCTGCGCCTCAAGTCCGGCCGCTACTCGGTAGAGCGGCCGATGCAGCTCGGCGCCCTGCTCGCCGGCGCCGGCGATGATGTCGTCACCACCCTCTCCGGCTACGGCCAAGCGGTGGGCGAGGCCTTTCAGCTACAGGACGATGTCCTCGGCCTGTTCGGCGATCCCGAGACCGTCGGCAAGCCGGTCGGCTCGGACCTCGCCGAGGGCAAGTACACCTATCTCATCCACCACACCCTGGAGGCGGTCGATGACGCCGAAGGGGAGCGTGTTCGGCGCGCTCTGGGGCGTCCCGACCTGGCCGCAGACGAGGTCGAGGCAGTGCTCGCCATCATTCGCCGTAGCGGCGCCCTCGAGCAGGTGCGCTCGATGATCGCCGAACGCCTCGACGAGGCGCGCCGAGTGCTCGCCGGGATGGCCTTTGGCGGCCCCGAGAACGCCTTCTTCGCGGGCCTCGTCGACCGCATGGCGGAGCGTGAGCGATGAGCCACCGAGCCCCCTCCAGCGCCGCCACCGAGGACCGCAAGGCGGATCACATCCGCCTCGCCCTCGAGGAGCGCATGCAGGAGCGCCACTCCTTCTTCGAGGACTACGTTCTCGAGCACGCCGCCCTGCCGGAGCTCGACCTCGCCGCCATCGACACCTCGGTGACCTTCCTCGGCAAGAAGCTGCGGGCACCGCTGCTGATCTCCTGCATGACCGGCGGCACCGAGGTGGCTTCGAAGATCAACCACAATCTCGCCATCGCCGCCGAGCGCTGCCAGATCGCGGTCGGCGTGGGCTCGCAGCGCAAGGCCCTCGAGGAGCCCGCCACCAGCGCCAGCTTCCTGGTCCGCGAGGCGGCTCCCAGCGTGCCCCTGCTGGCCAACCTCGGCGCCGTTCAGCTCAACTACGGCTTCGGCATCGACGAATGTCGTCAGGCGGTGGAGATGATCGCCGCCGACGCCCTGGTGCTGCATCTCAACCCGCTGCAGGAAGCGATTCAGCCCGAGGGCCAGTGCAACTTCCGGGGCCTCCTCGACAAGGTCGAAGCGGTCGCCCGGGAGCTCGAGGTGCCGGTGATCGCGAAAGAAGTGGGCAGCGGAATTTCCGAGGACCTCGCCCGCAAGCTGGTGGCCCGCGGTGTCCGAATCCTCGACACCGCCGGCGTTGGCGGGACCAGTTGGGCCCGCATCGAAGCGGCGCGGGCCGACGATCTCGACCTCGGCCAGCTCTTCGGCGACTGGGGGCTGAGCACGCCGCAGTCGATTCTCGCCTGCCAGCGGGTGCCCGGGGCCACCGTGATCGGCAGCGGCGGTCTGCGCAACGGCATCGATATCGCAAAGGCCCTCGCCCTCGGCGCGGACCTGGCAGGCATGGCATATCCCTTCCTCGCGGCGGCCATGGAGTCGCCAGAAAAAGTCATTGAAATGATCGAGCGCACTCTCCGGGAGCTCGAGATCGCGATGTTCTGCGTAGGTGCCCAGAAGATCGCCGAGCTCCGTCAGGTCAGGATTACCAAGAGGTCCGAGTCATGAACAAGACCCAGGCGACAGCGCGAATGCAAGAAATCACTGATGATCTCGCGGATGAGCTGGCGCGGGGCCAGCGTCGTTTCCACCAAATGCCCGAGGGGCTGTCCGCCGACGAAGAGGCGCGCCTCCGTCGCGAAGCCCTGAGTCGCCTGACCGGTGCCTCCCTCGAGCACCTCGGTCGCTACAGCCTCGATGCCGAGCGCGCGGCGCGACGCAACTGCGAGAACTTCATCGGAGCGGCCCAGATCCCGGTCGGCGTGATCGGCCCGCTGCGGCTCAAGGGTGAGCACGTCGACGGCGATGTCTTCGCTCCCCTGGCGACCACCGAGGCCGCCCTGGTGGCGAGCACCAACCGCGGCTGCGCCGCCATCCGAGAGGCCGGCGGCGCCACCGTGCGGGTCGACCATGTCGGCATGACCCGGGCCCCCGCCTTCCGCACCTCCGGCATCGACCAGAGCCGCGAGTTCGTCGCCTGGGTCGAGGAGCACGAGGAAGAGATTCGCACCTTCACCGAAGGCACCAGCCGCTTCCTGCGACTGCTCGACATCCGACCCTCCTATTTCGGCACCTCGGTCTTCTTGCGCTTCCGCTTCGACACCGGCGACGCCATGGGCATGAACATGGCCACCATCGCCTGCGACCGGGTCGTCCGCGAGCTCATCGAGCCCGGCACCGGAGTCGAGTGCATCGCCCTGTCCGGCAATGTCTGCGTCGACAAGAAGCCCGCCGGCATCAACTTCCTCGAAGGGCGGGGACGGCGCCTGTTCGCCGAGGTGGTGATCGAAGGGCCGGTGCTCAAGCGTTATCTCAAGACCACCGCCCGCGATCTGGTGGAGGCGCAGTATCGCAAGAATCTGCTGGGCTCCATCGCCGCCGCTTCGAAGGGCTTCAACGCCCACTACGCCAACGTCATCGCGGCCTTCTTCCTCGCCACCGGCCAGGATCCGGCCCATGTCGTCGAAGGCTCCCTGGGGGTGACCTGCATCGAGCCGCGCGGGCCGGAGGCGGTCTACGCCTCGGTCTACATGCCCGACCTGCCCCTCGGCGCCGTCGGCGGCGGCACGCCATTGGCGACTCAGAGTGAAGGCCTGGCGCTGCTCGGCGTCGAGGCCGATGCGGAGCGCCCCGGCACCGCCGCCGGTCGCCTGGCGGAGATTCTCGCCGGGGCCGTTCTCGCCGGCGAGCTGTCGCTGATGGCGGCTTTCACGTCCCAGGACCTGGCCCGCGCCCACGAGCGCCTCGGCCGGGGCGAAGAAGGCGCTCGCTGACGGCGCCACGAGAGCCTCGAGTCATGCCGGAGACCACTCCGGCGGCCTGGCGCGCGACGGCGTCCGTCCCCGGGAAACTCATCCTGATGGGCGAGCATGCCGCGGTCTACGGCTACCCTGCGCTGGTAGCCGCCATCGATCTGCGTCTGACGGCCGCCCTGCGCGGCCCCGAGCCGGAACGACCGGAGCGGGTCCACCTCGCGGTGCCGGCCTTGACCGTCGACTCGCGCGTTCCCTGGCAGGAGATCGTCGCCTACACGCAGGCCGCCCGGGAGCGTTGGGAAAGCTGGTTTTCGGCCCCCCGGCGCACCCCTTTCGTCAGCCCGCAGCAGGACAGCGCCGGACACCTGGCGCGCATCGCCCTCGGCGAGGCGGCGGCTTTCCTGGGCGAGAGCCACGGCCCGTCGATCTCCGCTCGAGTCGAGACTCGCCTGCCGGTGGGTGCCGGCTTCGGCAGCTCCGCCGCCGCCGCCGTCGCCTTGGTCGCCGGCTACCTGGCGCTGCGCAGCGCCCCCGCGGGGCTGGCGGAGATCGAGCGCATCGCCCTCGAGGTCGAACGGCGCCAGCACGGCACTCCCTCGGGAATCGATGGCGCCACGGTGATTCACGGTGGCATCCTGTGGACCGAGCCGGCGGAGGGCCGCCGGGCTGCCTGTGAGCTGCGCTCGCCGGCTCTCGAGCACCTGCGGATCTTCCAGACCGGCGCCCCGGCGGAATCCACCGGCACCGTCGTGGCGGCGGTGCGCGAGCACGTCGCCGCCGCTCCGCAAGCCAGCCATCGAGTCTTCGAGATCATTCGGGAGGCCACCGAGGGGTTGCGCCGAGAGCTCGCCAGCAACAGCGAGGACGGCGCCCTCCTTTGCCAGCTGATCACCGCCTGCCAGCGCGCCCTCGAAGAGCTCGGGGTGGTGCCGGCACCGGTGCGCGCCCTGGTGCGAGCGATCGAGGCCCAAGGCGGCGCCGCCAAGATCTCCGGTGCCGGTGCCCTCAGCGGCACCGCCGCCGGCTGTTTGCTGGTCTATCACCCCGATCCAGCCCGCCTCGCCGGCTGGGACGGTCTGTCTCACCTCACTCCCTACCCGGTCGCCCTGGGGGCGCCGGGCCTCGAAGTGCAGCGCCAGGAGATCGCTCCATGACCACCGGCCGGGCCACCGCCAGCGCGCCCTCGAACATCGCCTTGATCAAGTATTGGGGTGCCCGCGATCTCGAGCGGGTTCTGCCCAGCAATCGCTCCTTGTCGATGACCCTCGAGCGCTGCCGCTCGACCACCACCGTGTGCTTCGACGAGGACCATCCCGGCGCCGACGAGGTCTGGCTGGTGGACGATCACGGCCAGAGCCGGCCGGCGAGCGCCGCCTTCGCCGAGCGCGCCGTCCAGCACCTCGAACGGCTGCGCCGCTGGGCCGACCGCCGCGGCCGCCTGCGGGTCGCCACCCGCAACAGCTTTCCGAGTGCCGCCGGCATCGCTTCTTCGGCCTCCGGCTTCGCCGCCCTCACCCTGGCGACGGTTCGCGCCCTGGGTCGCGAGGCGGAAACGCACCAGCTCTCCCTGCTGGCTCGCGCCAGCGGCTCCGGCTCGGCCTCCCGCTCCCTCGAAGGCGGCTTCGTCGAGTGGCCAGGGCCCGCGGCGCCGGAAGACGATCCCTGGGCCGAGCAGATCCTGCCCTCCGACCACTGGCCGCTGCACGACCTGGTGGCGATCGTCGAAACCGGTCCGAAGGCGGTGTCTTCCCTCGACGGTCACCGGGCCTGCCATAGCAGCCCGCACTTCGCGCGCCGACTGACGGAGCTGCCGCGGCGCCTCGAAGAGGTCCGCCGCGGCCTGCGCGAACGCGACATCGAGCGCCTCGGGCCGGTGATCGAAGAGGAGGCCATCGAGCTCCACCTGATCGCCATGTCGTCGCGCCCGGCGATCTTCTATTGGACGCCGGCGACCCTCGAAGTGCTGGCGGCGGTGCGTAATCTGCGGCACGATGCCGGCCTGCCGGTCTACGCCACCATGGACGCCGGAGCCAACGTCCACGTGCTCTGTCCGCCGGGCCATGACGAGGAAGCCGACGCCCGGCTCGAGGCCCTGCCGGGGGTTCGAAACGTGCTGCGCGACCACTGTGGATCGGGCCCCCGGTTCAACCAGGACCACCTGCTGTGACGGACGCTTCGCCAGCCCCCCTCCCGGGCCACCCCGCCGGTCTCGACGAGGAAGTGATCTTCGTCAAGCTGGGAGGCAGCCTGATCACCGACAAGGGGCAGGCCGAGACCGCCCGCCCGGAGGTCATCGCCGGCCTCGCCGAAGAGCTCGCCGCAGCCCTTTCGGAAAGACCTGCCCACGTCGTCCTGGGCCACGGCAGCGGCTCCTTCGGTCATGTCGCGGCGCACCGCCACGGTCTGCGTGACGGCCTCCGCCGGGACGAGCAGAGGAGCGGTGTCTCCGAGACCCAGGGCTTGGCCGCCGCCCTCCATCGCCGGGTGGTCGGCGCCCTCGAGACCGCCGGGGCCCATCCCTTCTCCCTCGCCCCGTCGAGCTTCATGGTGTGCGAAGAACGCTCCGTGGTCGAAGTCTTCACCGAGCCGCTGGTGCACAGCCTCGACCATGGGCTCCTGCCGACGGTCTACGGCGACGTCGTCCTCGACCGCCGTCAAGGCATCGCCATCTGCTCCACCGAGACCATCTTCATGGCCCTCGCCACCACCCTGCCGCGCTGGGGAAAGACGCCGGTTCGGGCCCTCTGGTTGGGCGAGACCGCGGGCGTCCTCGACCACGCCGACCGGCTCCTGCCGGAGCTCACCCCGGGAACCCTGCCGTCCTCCCTCGCCGGGGCCTCCGGTACCGACGTCACCGGCGGCATGGAACACCGCGTGCGCTCCGCCTTCGAGCTCGCCCGCCGGGGGGTCGAGTCGCTCATCTTCGACGGCCGCGTCGCCGGTCACCTGACCCGCGCCCTGCGCGGCGAGCCCATCCCCGGCACCCGCATCCCGGCCCTCGACTTGAGCTAGCAGGTTGCTGAAAAAAGTCTGATACCCTGCGGTGCCGGTGACCTCCCTACCCGATCTCGATCTCCTGCTGGAAAAAACCAGCCGCACCTTCGCGCTGTCGATTCCCCTGCTGCCGGAACCGACGCGCCGCGAAGTCACCATCGCCTACCTGCTGTTCCGCATCGCCGACACCTTCGAAGACGCCGCCGTCTGGACCCGCGAACGCCGGCGCTCGGCCCTCGCCGAGTTCGACCAGCTACTCGCCGCTCCGGACGCCGGCCTGGCGCGCCGGCTGGCCCAGGAGTGGCGCCGCGAGCTACCCAGCGCCCACGCCGGCTACCTCGAGCTCGTCGCCGAGGTGCCGGCGGTGCTCGACGCCTTCCTCGAGCTTTCGCCGCAAGCCCGCCGCATCATCGGCCACCACACCCGGCGGACCACTCGCGGAATGGCCGACTTCGTCCAGCGCGCCAACGACGTGGGCGACCTCGAGCTGCGCGACATGGACGATCTGGTGGAGTACTGCTACATCGTCGCCGGCATCGTCGGCGAGCTGTTGACCGACCTCTTCCTGCTCGACCGATCCGCCCTCACCGCCGCCGGGCCGGCCCTCGCCGCCCGCGCCCGGTCCTTCGGCGAAGGCCTCCAGCTGACCAACATCCTCAAGGACGCCGCCGACGATGCCGTCGAGGGGCGACGCTTTCTCCCCCCGGGTGTGCAGCTCGAGCAGGTCTTCGAGCGGGCGCGGCAGGACTTGGTGGCAGCCACGGAGTACGTCCAGACTCTGCAGCGGTCCGGCGCCGAGCACGGCCTGGTGGCGTTCACGGCGCTGCCGGTGCGCCTCGCCTGGGCCACTCTCGACCGGGTCGAGGCGCGCGGTGCTGGCGCCAAGCTGACCCGTGAAGAGGTCTTCGCCATCGTCGCCGCGATGGAAGAGGCGATCGGTGCCGAGCGTCCGGCGGTCGAAGTGCCGGCCGCCCTCAGCTCCTGATCGCGCCTCTGCCCCGCCAACCTCGATCGCCTAGTAGGATTCCGCTGGATCGGGACCAAACCCCGATCGCGCCCAAACTTCGGACGACGCCGAAGCCGTCGGTCCGAGTCGGAGGATGACCCCATGTTCAAGACATCGATTGCGCTCCTTTCTCTCGGACTCTTCGCCTTCGGCTGTGCCCCCGCGGAGGTGATCACCGAAGTCCCCGAGGACACCACCCTGCACTCTTTCTCGCGCCCGGACGAAGTCGCCGTCGAGCATCTCGCCCTCGATCTCGAGGTCGACTTCGAGGCTCGCCGGCTGAAGGGACGCGCCTCCCTCTCGCTGACTCCCGGACACCAGGCCGCGGAGGTCGTCCTGGATACCCGCGACCTCACCATCGAGGCCGTCGAAGACGACGCCGGCAATCCCCTGAGCTTCACCCTCGGCGACGAGATCGGCACCCTCGGACAGGCCCTCACCGTCGGCCTGCCACCGTCCACGGAGCGCATTCACGTCGACTACCAGACCTCGCCCGAGGCGGCGGCCGTGCAGTGGCTCGAGCCGCGCCAGACGGCCGGCGGCGAGCACCCCTTCTTGTTCACCCAGTCGCAGGCCATCCTGGCCCGCACCTGGGTCCCCTGCCAGGACACACCGGCGGTTCGCATGACCTACGAGGCGCGGCTCCAGGTGCCACCCCAGCTCCTCGCCCTGATGAGCGCCGAGAATCCGGTCGAGCGCAACGCCGAAGGGATCTACGAGTTCGAGATGCCGCAGGCGATCCCGTCCTACCTCCTCGCCCTGGCGGTCGGAGACCTCGCCTTCGAGGCCCTCGACGAGCGCAATGGCGTCTATGCCGAGCCCCAGACCCTGGCAGCCGCGGCCTGGGAGTTCGCCGATACGCCGCGCATGATGGAGAGCGCCGAGGCCCTCTATGGCCCCTATCGCTGGGGCCGATACGACATTCTCGTCCTGCCGCCCAGCTTCCCCTTCGGCGGAATGGAGAATCCCCGCCTGACCTTCGCCACCCCCACCATTCTGGCCGGCGATCGCTCGCTGGTGTCGCTGATCGCCCACGAGCTCGCCCACTCATGGTCCGGCAACCTCGCCACCAATGCCTCGTGGAACGACTTTTGGCTCAATGAGGGCTTCACCACCTATTTCGAAGGCCGTCTGATGGAGGCCATCGAGGGCCCCGAAGTGTCGGACATGCTGGTTTCCCTCGGTTACCAGGATCTCGAGGCGGAGGTCGAAGACCTCGGCAGCGACGCGGCGGACACCCATCTTCGCCTCGACCTCGCAGGCCGTGATCCGGACGACGGGATGACCAACATCGCCTATGAGAAGGGCCGTTTCCTGCTGCGCTACCTCGAGCAGTCGGTGGGCCGCGAAGCCTGGGACGAGTTTCTGCGGGCTTACTTCGATCGTCACGCCTTTCGGCCGGTCACCACCGAAGTCTTCCTCGCCGACCTCGAGCAGTACCTGATACCAGCTGCAGAGCTCGAGAGCCTGGGAGTGCGCGAGTGGATCTTCGGTGCCGGCATTCCCGCCAGTCTGCAGGTCCCCACCTCGGAGCGTTTCGCGGCCGTCGACGCCCAGGGGGAGGCCTGGCTGGCCGGCGGCGAGCTCGACCCGGAGGGCTGGACCGCCCACGAGTGGCTGCGCTTCCTGCGCGCCCTGCCGGAGGACTTGCCGGCGGAGCGCTTCGCCGAGCTCGACCGGCGCTTCGACCTCACCTCGACCGGCAACTCGGAGATCGCGGCCCTCTGGTTCGAGCGCGCCGTCGGGGCCGGCTACGGCGCCGTCGACGAGGCCCTCGAGGAGTTCCTCACCACCGTCGGGCGGCGCAAGTTCCTGGTCCCTCTCTACCGCGCCCTGATCGCCAGCCCGGAAGGTCGCCAGCGCGCCAACGCGATCTACCAACAGGCCCGTCCGGGCTATCACGCCGTGTCCCAGCGCACCCTCGACGACCTCCTCGGCGCGGCGACGTGACGCCGGCATCGAGCACCGGGCGCTGAATGCCCGCATCGCGAGCGACTCCGCAACCAGCCCAGGAGATCGAGGGTTGAACAAGGGACGGATCTTCGGTTGCCTGACCGGCTGTGCCGGCCTCGCCGTCGCCGTCGTGGTGGTCGGCGCTTACGGCTGGCAGCGCACCGTCGAGCGCATCGGTGATCCCGCTTCCGAGCGTCGCCCGCCGCCGGCCGAGGCCATGGCCCTGCCTCTCGGCCTCGACTCCCTCGATGGCTATCTCGAAGAGGTGCGCCAGCGCCACGCTCTGCCGGCGCTGGCGGCCGCCTTCGGTCGCTCCGACGGCCCCCTCGCAGCCGGCGCCGTGGGGGTGCGCCGGGCGGGCAGCCATCAGGCCATCGAGCTCGACGACCGCTTTCACCTCGGTTCCTGCACCAAGGCGATGACCGCCACCCTGCTGGCGCTGTCGGTCGAGGCCGGCGACCTGGCCTGGAGCTCCACCCTCGGCGAGGTCTTCCCGGACCTCGCCGCCGGCTTCGCTCCGGCCTACCGCGAGGTCACCGTCGAGCAACTCCTCCTCCACCGTTCCGGCCTCGGCGACGATCGACGCCCGGACCGCCAGCAGATGGCGATGCTGCGAGGCCTCACCGGCCCCCTCGACGAGCAGCGCCGGGAAGCTCTGACCAACATCCTGGCCATCCCTCCGAAGCACCCTCCGGGCCGCCGCATGGAGTACTCCAACGAGGGCTACATCATCGCCGGGGCCGTCGCCGAGGCGATCACCGGCCGACCGTGGGAGGAGCTCCTCCAAGAGCGCCTGTTCGCCCCCCTCGGCATGACCTCGGCGGGGTTCGGCCCGCCAGGAACGGTGGGCGCCGTCGACCAACCCTGGGGGCACCGCGAGCTCTTCGGCATTCCCTTGCCGGTCGGCCCCGGGCCGTTCGCCGACAACCCGCCGGTCCTCGGCCCGGCGGGCACGGTGCACGCCACGATTCTCGACTTTCTCACCTGGGGGACGTTCCACCTGAGGGGTGCCCGCGGCGAGGGCACTCTGCTCGCCAAGACCACCTTCGCGCGCCTGCACGAGGACTCCCGAAACCAGGAATACGCTCTCGGATGGGGCGTCAAGCGGGACTCCAAGGGCCACCGTACCTTGGCCCACGCCGGAAGCAACACGGCCTTTCTCGCCGCTGTCCGGGTTCTGCCGGAGCGCGATCTGGTGGCGGTGGTGGCCACCAACTCCGGCGCTCCTCGGGGTCAGGATGCGGTGCGTGAGGTCCTCGAGCACCTCACTCGGGAGTGACCTCGCTGGCCTTGCCGGGACGTAGGCGCAGCCCGCCACCGAGGTAGACCCCGACCACCCCGACCAGCGCCACGACGACCGCGTACCACCCCGGCTGCTGGGCATAGCTGGCGGCCTCGAGGGAGCTCAGATCGAGATCCGCCGGGACCTCCGGCTTGCTGCCCTGCACCAACATCGAGAGCACGCTGACCACCACGATCACCACCATCAGAGCCTTGACCGGCCCCCAGGAACGGCCCACCCAGGCGGTGATGAAGCCGCCGAAGATGGCTCCCACCAATCCCAGGGGCAGGTTGATTGCCAACCAGCCGGCGGTGACGTTGACCGTGCCATCCTGGAAAGCGAAGCTGGGACCCACCGCCACCCAGGCGATGGTCAGGGTCACCATCACCCAGACCACCATGGTGATGTAGCCGGCGACGACGGCGGCGGTCGCTCGAAGCATCGCGTTCTTCCCCTTCCTCGGCCGGCGACGCCGACCGTCCGGTGCCCCGCAGGGCCGTTCATGTCAGGATGGGCCCATCCTATGGCATGGCCGTGATCGACCTCGCAACCTCGGAAGACAGACGTCCAAGGCGAGGGCCCGCGGGGCCGGCGCGAGGCGCGACCGCCGCGACCCCGAACCTCGCCGCTTCGTCTGCGTAACAACTTCCGACCGCTGGCGTCCGCGGCGGATCCACAATGGGGAGGGACCCGAATGTCTGAAGCGACACTACCGGTCGGCGAGAACCCGACCGTTCCGGAAAAGCTCAGCCCGGTCAGCAGCCCGGAGAGGATCGAGGTCCTCGACATGCTGCGCGGCCTGGCGATCCTCGGCATCTTGATGGTCAACATGGCGCTCTTCTTCGCGCCCTTCGCCACCATGTTCACCAACTCGCACTGGTGGGACGGCCCGTCCAACGTGGTGGCCCGGGTGATCATCCAGTTCTTCGCCCAGGGCAAGTTCTACACCCTGTTCTCTTTTCTCTTCGGCATGGGCCTGGCGATCCAGATGGAGCGGGCCGAGGCCAAGGGCCGCAAGATCGGTGGCTTCTTTGCCCGCCGCATGTTCTTCCTCCTGCTCATCGCCCTCTGCCACGGCTACCTGCTGTGGTTCGGGGACATCCTCTTCCTCTACTCGATGCTCGGCTTTCTGCTGATCGCATTCCGCAACTGCAAGCCGAAGACGCTCAAGATCTGGGCCGTCGTGCTGCTCTTGATCTTTCCGGTGCTGCAGCTCGTCGGCGGCATCATCCAGGTAGCCGTCGCCGGAATTCCGGAGATGGCAGAACAGATCGCCGAGCAGAACGCCGAGCGTCAGCGCTCGATGGACGAGGCCATCGCCAGCTCCCAGGCGGCCTACTCCCAAGGCACCGTCGGTGAGGTGTTCCTGGCCCGCGCCAAGGAGACTTCGTTCCAGTACCTCATCGCGCTGGTCGCCGCACCCAGCGTGCTCGCGATGTTCCTTCTCGGCTTACTGTTCGGAAAAATCGGCTTCTTTCGCCGACCGGAGGAGTTTCTGCCCATGGTCCGACGTTGGATCTGGCCCCTCCTGGTGGTCGGCGTCCTGACCAACGGGTTGTTCGTCTTCGCCGGCATGCAGGGCTCGCCGATGGAGCCGTCCTGGTGGAACATGGCCTCCGTCGTCGGCCTCGGCCTCGGTAGCCCGGTGATGTGCTTCTTCTACATCTTCGCGGTGGTCTTGGCGGTCCAGACGCCCCGTGGAGCGAAGCTCCTGTCGCCTCTGATACCGGTCGGTCGCATGGCCCTGACCAACTATCTCAGCCATTCGCTGGTCTTCACGACCCTCTCCTACAGCTACGGCGGCGCCCTCTACGGGCGCGTGCCGACGGTCGTCGGCCTGGGGTTGACCTTCGTCATGTTCGGCCTTCAGATCCTGTTCAGCCACTGGTGGCTCGGCCGCTTCCGTTTCGGACCCGTGGAGTGGCTGTGGCGCTCCATGACCTACGGCAAGCTGCAACCAATGCGGCGCTGAAGGAGCCCTCCGGAGTCGGCGTTGGCCGGCTCCGGAGCTTTGCTATAGGGTAAGCGGTCCGTTGCTGCAACCAGGAGACCTCCGTGACTGACCGCCCACTCGATTTCATCCGCTCCGGCATCACCAGCGACCTCGCCGCCGACAAGAACGACGGCCGGGTCGTCACTCGCTTTCCACCGGAGCCGAACGGCTACCTCCACATCGGCCACGCCAAGTCGATCTGCCTCAATTTCGGCATCGCCGAGGAGTTCCCGGGAGCCGTCTGCCACCTGCGGTTCGACGACACCAATCCCAGTACTGAAGATCCCGAGTACGTCGAGTCGATCCAGCGCGACATCCGCTGGCTGGGCTTCGACTGGCACGACAAGCTGTTCTTCGCCTCGGACTACTTCGAGCTCCTCTACCGGCACGCGGTCCACCTGATCGAGGCGGGCCTCGCCTACGTCGACGGTCTCTCCGAGGACGAGATCCGCGACTACCGCGGCACCGTCACCGAGCCCGGCCGGCCGAGCCCGGACCGCGATCGCCCGATCGCCGAGAACCTCGATCTCTTCGCCCGCATGCGCGCCGGCGAGTTCGCCGACGGCACTTACACGTTGCGAGCCAAGATCGACATGGCGGCGGCCAACATGAAGATGCGCGACCCGCTCCTCTACCGCATCCGCCATCACCACCACTACCGCACCGGCTCCGAGTGGTGCATCTACCCGATGTACGACTTCGCTCACTGCCTTTCCGATGAGCAGGAGGGCATCACCCACTCCCTCTGCACCCTCGAGTTCGAAAACAACCGCGATATCTACGATTGGGTGCTCGACCACAGCCGCACCCGCTACCGCCCGGTGCAGATCGAGTTCGCCCGCCTGTTCATGAACTACACCGTGCTCAGCAAGCGCAAGCTGCTGCAGCTCGTCCAGGACGGCCATGTCTCGGGCTGGGACGACCCCCGCATGCCGACCCTCTCGGGCTACCGGCGCCGCGGCTACACGGCGTCGGCGATTCGCGCCTTCTGCGACCGCATCGGCGTCGCCAAGAGCAACAGTGTGGTCGACGTCGCCCAGCTCGAGCACGCCATCCGCGACGACCTCAACCCCACGGCACCGCGAGTGATGGCGGTCCTCGATCCGCTCAAAGTGGTGATCACCAACTTCCCGGAAGGCGAGGTCGACGAGCTCGACGCCCCGTCCTTTCCCCACGATGTCGCCGCCGAAGGCAGCCGGCCGGTGCCCTTCTCGCGCCAGCTCTTCATCGAGCGGGCGGACTTCGCCGAGGATCCTCCCAAGGGGTTTCACCGCCTCGCCCCGGGACGGGAAGTGCGACTGCGCTACGCCTATCTGGTGCGCTGCGACGAAGTCATCAAAGATCCCGACAGCGGCGAGGTGATCGAGCTGCGCTGCTCCTACGATCCCGCCAGCCGCGGCGGCACGGCACCGGACGGTCGCAAGGTGCGGGGCACCATCCACTGGGTGTCGGCGCCCCACTCCCTTCCGGCCGAGATCCGGGTCTACGACCGCCTGTTCAAGGTCGAGCAGCCGGGCAGCGGCGGGGTCGACTTCAAGCAGCACCTCAACCCCGACTCCCTCGAGATCGTGAGCGCGGCTCGCATCGAGCCCAGCCTGGCCACCGCCGCGGCCGGCGATCGCTTTCAGTTCGAGCGCCACGGTTACTTCTATCTCGAGCCGGAGAGCAGCCGGCCCGGTGCCCCGGTGTTCAACCGCATCGTGCCGCTGCGCGACTCCTGGGCCAAGGCCAAGGGGCAGGCGCCGGCCAAGGCGAAGTCCCGTCCGAAGAAGCCGTTTCCGGCACCGGCCGCAGCGGCTAGCGAGAAGACCTGGACAGCAGCCGAGCAGGCGGCGATCACCGCCTACCGAGAGCAGCACGGCCTCGCCACCGCCAGCGCCGAGGTGCTGGTCGCGGAGCCGAGCGCGGCGCGCCTGTTCGCCGATGCCCTGGCGGTGGCGAACTTCCCTCAGCCGGTCGCCAACTGGGTGATCAACGAGGCTCTGGCAGCGGTCAAGGAGAGCGACTCCTCTCTCGATGGTCGCGACGTCGGTGAGATCGTGGCGATGCTGGAAAAGGGCACCATCACCGGCCGTGCCGCCAAGCAGGTCTTCGCGGCGGTAGTCGCCGGGAAGGGTCGGCCGGCGGAGATCGTGGCCCGCGAGGGACTGGCCCAGATCGACGATCGCGAGGCCCTCGCCGAGGTCGTCGCCGAGATCTTGGCAGGCCGCCCGGCGGAGGTCGAAGCCTTCCGCGGCGGCAAGCAGGCGCTGTTCGGTTTCTTCGTCGGCCAGGTGATGCAAGCGACCAAGGGCGCCGCCAATCCCGGCCTGGTCCGTGAGCTGCTCACCGAGTCCTTGAGCCGGCCATAGGGCCTTAACGCCGACGGCCGAGGCCCAGAGCCCGCGCGGTCAGCCGCGAGCGGCCTCCAAGAGGGAGCCGTAGAGTGCCGGTAGGAGCAGTCCCGCGGGCCGATCGACCAGCTGCCAGACCCGGAAGACCCGCGCCCCCAAGGCCGGCCGGCGCACCGCCTGAGCGAGGGCTCGGCGCAGCAGCCGTTGCCCCTGCCCCTCGGCTGGATCGAGATCGCGGATGGCGGCAGCGCGAGTGGCGCGACGAATCGCCGGCTGCGCTCGCCGCCACCAGCGGGCCGGCCGGAGCAGCCGGTAGTCCTCTCCGGTGTGCCGGCGCAGAGCCAGCGCGGTGGCGACGGAAACGCTGAAACCGGGATCGAACAGGGGATCGAAGGCCGCCAGTGAAGCTCCCAGTGCCACGAATCCAGCGGGGCCGCTGGCGGCGCGGCCCATGCCGCCCCCGAAGTCCAACCTCGACGGCCGAACGCTGCGCCAGGATCTCGCCGCGCCCAACGCCTCGCCATGACGTAAGGACTGAGCCAACGCCCCCTGCTCGATGGCGAGGCCGGGGTCGAAGCGCGAATCGAAGCCCGAGCGCGCCCCGACCATGGCGACCCATCGCCCCTCCTCGATCGGATAGAGGGCCGACGAGCCTCCCGGGGCATCGACCAACAACGCCGCCGAGGGAGCCTGCTCCGGCCGGCGCCAGCGGAACACCTGAATGGTCACGGCGATCTGCCGCCCGAGGACTCTCTCCTCGGGCATCGGCAAACCGAGGTGCCGCAACCACTCCGGCGACTGCCCACGGTGACCGCCAGCATCGACCACCAGATCGGCACCGATCCAGGTCTCGTCGCTGCCGCTATTGCGCGCCCCGTAGCTGTCCAGAGGGCGCAGGAAGACGCCGCGAATACAGTCTCGGCAGTCATCCAGGTCGAGGCCGACGACCTCGGAGCCGCGATGGAACTCCACCGCCGGCTGCCCGTCCAGTCGCCGACGCAGAACCTGCGACAGCAGCCGCCGGCTCACCGCCAAGACCTCGATGCCCGTGCGATAGCCACCGGCCGTTCGGCCTCGCTGAGTCCAGCGGAAGTCACCGCTGGCATCGAAAGGCACCGCACCGGCAGCGACCAGCTCCGCCGGCAGACCGGGACAGAGATCTTCGAGCGGCGCCATACAGCCCGCGAACAGCAACGCCGGCGCCTCTGCGGCGCAGGACGGCTGTCCCCGCTCGATCACGATGCGGCGCTCGAAGCGGCCCTCGAGGGCGAGAGCCGCGAGCAAGCCGGCCGGTCCACCGCCAACGATGACCGCCGTCGAAGCCCCTGCGCCAGATCCCTGGAGCCCGCGACGCCGGGCGGTGGCCGGCCACTTCGAGGTCGCACCGCGAATCACCTTGGCAGTGGGATCGGCTAGCAGCACGCGGCGGTCCCCGGACCCGGTATCTGCCAAAAAATCTGCGATCGCGCTTCGATCATCTCAATCTCCTCTTGCCGTGGCCCCGGAAAAGGAAGACACTCCCCTCTAACGAAGGAAAGCGAGATTCATGCGGCAATCGAATAATCGCCAGATTAGAAGGTCTTGAGCCGCGTCTTTCGACGCACTTTGAAACTTAGAATCGAGGGATCAGAACCCCAAGGAGATATGCCATGAGTGCCAAGCAGACCGTCGAGATCGAACTCCACCTGGGCCAGGTCGACTGGCTCGAGAAGATGGTCGAAGAACACGGCCTGCCGGACACCGGCAAGGCGATCCGAGCCCTGATCGATTTCGCAATGGCGGATGGAGACCAGGAGCAGATCTTCCAGGAAATCCGCTGCCTGCACTGCTAGCAGGCGGCTGAGCAAGTCGTGCGGCGACTTGCTCAGCGCCTGCTGGCTGTCTGTTTCAGGGGGGCTAAAGGCGCCCCCCTCGGCCGCACGCACATGTCGTGCGGCTTCACCCCCATCCTCGGCGCCAAAGGCGCCGCCTCGCCCTCATCGGGCTTGAGAGCCGTCTGCTTGATAGCAGACGGCTTCGCTCTCTTGAGGCGTTCTTGCGCTCAAGGGCCACCGCACGATTGCGCGACTGTCGAGCGCCTTCACCCCCATCCAGGGCGGCCCCGACCTCGGCGCCAAAGGCGCCGCCTCGCCCTCATCGGGCTCGGGAGCCGACTGCTGGGTAGCAGACGGCTTCGATTTCTTGAGGCATTCTTGGGCTAAAGGCCTTCCGCGGGCGCGCGCGCATGTCGCGCGCCTTCACCCCTATCCAGGGCAGCCCGTCCTCGGCGCCGAAGGCGCCGCCTTGCGCTCAAGGCTCCCGCCGGCGGCCCCCTGAATCCCTAACCCAGGTCGGCCCAAAGGTCGCGCTCTAGGTCGCCGAGGATGCGGCGGTTTTCGCGCCAGTCGGGCTCGTGCTTGACCTGGAGGTCGAGGTAGACCCGCCGCCCGAGGAGCTCTTCGAGGTCTTTGCGGGCGGCGGTACCGACCTTTTTGATCATGCTGCCCTGGCGACCGATCAGGATCTTTTTCTGCCCTGGCCTCTCGACCAGAATGGAGGCGAAGATCCGCACCAGGCCGGCGCCCTCCTCTTGCCAGGCATCGAGCAAGACCGCGGTGGTGAAGGGCAGCTCGTCGCGGGTGTGCTCGAGGACCTTTTCGCGGATGCGCTCGGCCACCAGGAAGCGGTCCGGATGGACCGTCAAGAGCTCGGGATCGTAGAGCGGCTCGCCAGGCGGTAGCAGGTCGAACAGCAGATCGAGCAGCACCTCCCGGCCATCGCCGGTGAGGGCGCTGATCGGAACGATCTCCTGGAAGTCGCCGGCCTCGGCATAGAGCTCCATGCGCGGCAACAGGCGCCCCTTGTTGACCAGATCGATCTTGTTGAGGATCACCAGCTTGGGGCTTTCGGCCCGCAGCACCGTCTCCAGGAGCTGCTGCTCGCCGGAGCCGTGGGAGGTGCTGGCATCGACCAGCAGGCAGACGATGTCGGCGCCGTTGAGGGCATCCATGGCAACGCTCACCATCTGACGATTCATGCGGTGCAGCGGCTTGTGCACGCCGGGCGTGTCGTGAAACACGATCTGACCGCGCTCGTCGTTGAGGATCCCGACCAGGCGATGGCGCGTCGTCTGAGGCTTGTCCGAAACGATCGCCACCTTCTCCCGAATGAGTTGATTCATCAGCGTCGACTTGCCGGCGTTGGGCCGCCCCACCAACGCTACCGTCCCCGCTTTCTTGACGCCCTCAGTCATCTTCCGCTTCCTCTTCGTCGTCCACCGGCTCGACTCGCACCGTCTGAATCCGGCGGTTCTCGACCGCCTCGACGGTCAGTCGCAGCCCCTGTGCCACCAGCTCTTGGCCCTGTTCCGGCACCGCGCCGAGGGCCGACAGAATCAATCCTCCGAGGGTCTCGAAGGGTCCCTCCTCGATCTCGCGATCGAGCAGCTCGGCGAGCTCCTCGACATGGGTGCGGCCGTCCAGCCGCCAGCTACCGTCGGCGAGGATCTCGTTCTCCGGCTCTTCCACCTCGTGCTCGTCGGAGATCTCGCCGACGATCTCTTCGAGGAGATCCTCCACCGTCACCAATCCCGCGGTGCCGCCGTACTCGTCGACCACGATGGCCACCTGTTGGGCCTCCGCCTGCATTTCCTTGAGGAGCTCGTCGAGGCGTTTGGTCTCGGGGATGATGAAGGGCGCCTTGGCCAAGCTACTCGGCGTCACCGCCTGTTCAGCGCGCAGCCCGCGCAGCGCATCGCGCAGATGGAGGATCCCGACGATTTGGTCGATCGAGTCTTCGTACAGCGGAATCCGCGAGTGGCCGGAGGACAGGAAGAGCTCGGCGAGCTCCCCGAGATCGGCATCGGCCGGCGAGCAGGTGATGTCGATGCGAGGCGTCATCACGCTCTTCACCTGGGTCTCCCCCAGGTCGACGATGCCCCACACCATCTTCTCTTCTTCGGGCTCGAGAATGCCCTCGCGCTTGCCGAAATCGATGAAGGCCTCGATCTCCTCGCTCGAAGCATCGTCTTCGTCTTCGTCGCCGCCATTGGCAGTGCTCTCCGGCAACCAGGGTGCGACCATCAGCACCAGCGGCCAGCCCAGCCAGTAAAGGGCCCGGTAGAGCAAGGTGGCGCGCCGCAGGGCGGTCTCCGCGAAGCGGTCCACCAGCAGCCGGTTGAGCAGCTCCGAGAGGGTGAGCCAGAGCAGGGTCAAGGCCGCCGCCACCAGCACTACGTCGTCCTGACCATGGCCGGCGACGAGGCCGAGGGCGACGAGGGCCGCCATCAACACCAGCGGGGCGACCTTGGCGAGCAGGCTGAGCACCATGCGAAAGGCATTGAAGCGTTCGCGCTGGCCGTGGAGGCGCAGCAGTCGGCCTTCGGCCTCCTCCGCCCACAGGCGAAGGCGAACCGGACCGCTGCGCTCGAGGAGCGCCGAGACCGCCGAGGCGGCAACCACCAGCAAGGCCGCCGCGACCGCCGCCAGCACCAGCATCGGATTCACGGAGCCGCCTCCAGCCAGCGGCGGCGCAACGCCGCCTCGAGGCGCTCCATGGTGCCGTCGTCGGCCTCGTGGTCGTGCCCCTGGCAGTGCAGCAGGCCGTGGATCAACAGCACCCTGAGCTCGCGAGCGATCGAGTGTCCATGAGCCGTGGCCTGACGCCGGGCGGTCGGCAGCGAAATCAAGATATCTCCCAGATGACGGCCTTCGGGCGTCTCTTCGCCGGGAAAGGACAGCACATCGGTGGTCTTGTCGCGGCCGCGAAAGCGGCGGTTGGCCTGCCGCATCAGGCGATCGCCGGAAAACCTCACGCCGAGGCTCGCCGCCGCGGGCTCGACCTCCCCCACCAGGCGACTCAGCCAGCGGCGCAGCTCCGCCACCGAAATTTCTGGATAGCGGTTGGGATTGTGGACCACCAGGTCCAGTGCGTGATCGGGCCTCAAGAAGCGCGCACCTCGGCCGCCTTGCGTTCGCGCTTGGGCGGAGCGTTGAAATCGAAGCCCGGGTAGTCGATGCGGCGATGGAAGATGTTGGTCAACACCCGCTGGAAGGCTTCGGCGACCTGACGCAGATCGGCCAGGGTGAGGTCGGTGCAGTCGAGCTGGCCGTCGCTCAAGACGTCTTCGATCAGGGTCCGGATCAGGCCGCGGACCTTCGCCGGGCTGGGATCCACCAGGGTTCGACTGGCGGCCTCGACGGCGTCCGCCAGCATCAGCACTCCCATCACCTTGTCCTGAGGTTTGGGCCCCGGATAGCGGTACTTCTCCTCGCGCACCGATCCCGTCGTCGGATCGCAGCGCTCGAGGGCACGGTTGAAGAAGAACTTGATCAGGCGGGTGCCGTGATGCTGCTCGATGGCGTCGATGATGACCTGCGGCAGGTGGTGCTCGCGGGCCAGCTCGACCCCTTCCTTGACGTGGTTGATCAGGATCAAGGCACTCATCGACGGCGCCAGCTTGTCGTGCCGGTTGTGGCCGGGCCGCTGGTTCTCGACGAAGTACTCGGGGCGAAAGACCTTGCCGACGTCGTGGTAGAGACCGGCGGCGTAGGCGAGGTTGGCATCGGCGCCGACGGCCTCGCAACCGACCTTGGCGAGATTGGCCACCATCAGCGAATGCTGGAAGCTCCCCGGGGCCTCGAAGGCCAGGCGCCGGAGCAACGGCAGGTTGGTGTTCGACAGCTCGATCAGCTTGATATCGGTGGTGATCCCGAGCAGCGACTCGAGGATCGGAATGGCGAAGCTCGCCACCGCCGTCACCAGCAGACCGCCGGCGAAGGCACAGAGCAGCCGGAAGGCGAGATCGGCGGCACCGAGGGGACTGTCCGACAGGGCACGCAGCAACAGCACGGCGCCGACGTTGACCACACCCACCAGAAGCCCGATCCGCACCATGATCAGGCGCTGCTTGATCTGCACCTGCTCGAGACCGAAGACCGCCGCCAGGGAGCCCGCCAGGCTGAAGATCACCACCGCCAAGGGCTCGCCGACGGCGAGACGACTGACCAGGATCGAGAACACCAACGACGACAGCAGCGCCACCGGCCGGCCGAACAACAACCCTGCGATCAGGGCGGCGGCGGCGAAGGGCACGGCGAAGACATAGGACTCGATCGAGTCGAAGGGTGCCCGCTCGATAGAGCTGCCGAGGGCGGCGGCGACGACGAAAGCGAGCTTGGCACCGAGCAACGACAACAGCAGCGTCAGCAGGACCTCACCGAAGGCCCGGCTGCGGCTGTGGCTCGCCACCCGCTCGCGTCCCATGCCGAGCCACAGCACCAGCGCCGCCAGGGTGAGCAGGAAGACCGTGCCGAAGACCGGCAGCAGCTTCTCGCCCAGCGAGCGTCGTCCGGAGAAGCTGGCGATGGCGGCGGCCTGGGATTCGTCCACGGCATCGCCCTTGCGAACGATCACCTGGCCCTTGCGCACGCGCGTGAAGAGCGGCTCGACCTGCTCCCGGGCGGCGCGCTGGCGGCTCTCCGTCTCGACCCGGTTGCTCGCCAGGTTGGACGACAAATTGTCGGCCAGCAGCTCCCCCAGGTCGCGCCGCTGGGAGGCCGTCAAGCCGGGCCAGTTGCGGACTTCGGCGGCGAGGAAATCGCGCAGCTCGTCGCCGGAGCCGAGGGTCTCGAAAAGGTTGCGCTCGGTGACTTCGAGACTCGACTCGAGGTTGCGCACGGTGACGCCGCGGGCGGTGTTGCCGAGCAGCCGGGCGCGGTTGTTGACCACCTTCCGCCGGTGCACCTCTCCCAGCAGACTCCGCACCCGATCTTCGAGATCCTCCGAGAATCCTTCGTCGATCAACAGCCGGCGCTGCGCCGGCCCGACCTCGAGGCCGCTGGCCTCGGCGAGGATCTCCCGGCTCGGCGGCTCGACGCCTTCGATCCGACCCTCGGCGAAGAGGCGCCCGAACTGGGCGTCGACCTCGCCCCGCAGACGGGGGTCGAAGTCGTAGACCGGCAGCACCTCTTCCTGGGCCCGCAGGCGCTTCTCCTCGGTGGCCTGGGAGTCGAGGATCTCGAGATCCTGAGGGGCGACGTAGTCGCGACCGGCGAGGGAGCCGGCGGCGATGCGAGGATTGAAGAACAAACCCTCCGGTAGCAGCACGAGGGTGCCCAAGGCGAGAGTCAGGACGACCCAGACGGCGGGCATCTCGAGGAGCGCCGCCCAGCCGTCGCGGGCGCGCGAGGTCCAGCGCCGCAGGCCGGACGGTCGCTGGCCGCGGCCGGTGCCGACCCGCTGGGTGCGCGCACCGCTAGCCCGCGTCGTGGTGGTGGCGCTCGCTGACGGAGGTTTCGAGGTCACCGCGACCTACCTTCGCCTCGTCGAGGGTCGGCCGCCTCGCGGCGGCAGCATTTTCTCGGGATCTTGGGCGGTCGCCATCGGTCCGATCAGGCCGGCGCCGGCTCGACGGCGGCGGCTTCCTGCTCCTCCTCCACGGCACGGTCGAGACGGTCGTAGGCGGTGACGATTTTCTGAACCAGCGGGTGACGCACCACGTCGCGCTGATCGAAGCGGAAGAACTCGATCCCCGGAATCCCGCTCAGCACCCGCTCGGCGTCGCGCAGGCCGGACATACGCCCAGCCGGCAGGTCGACCTGGGTGACGTCGCCGTTGATCACCGCCTTGGAGTTGAAGCCGATGCGAGTCAAGAACATCTTCATCTGCTCGGTGGTGGTGTTCTGCGCTTCGTCCAGGATGATGAAGCTGTCGTTCAAGGTGCGTCCGCGCATGAAGGCGATGGGCGCCACCTCGATGACGTTGCGCTCCAGCATGCGGCCGACCTTGTCATAGCCGATGATGTCGTAGAGGGCATCGTAGAGAGGCCGCAGGTAGGGATTGACCTTGTCCGCCAGGTCGCCGGGCAGGAAGCCCAGCTTCTCCCCCGCCTCCACCGCCGGCCGCGCCAGGATGATGCGCCGCACCTTCTTCTCGAGCAGCGCCGAGGCCGCCATCGCCACCGCCAGATAGGTCTTGCCGGTACCGGCGGGACCGATGGTGATCACCAGGTCGTGGTCGCTCATCGCCTGCAGATAGCGCTGCTGGCGCAGACTGCGCGGCACCACCATTCGGCGCACCGACGCCATCGCGCCCTCCGGCATGAAGAACTCCACCAGCGAGGCGGTGGAATCCTCGCCGATCACCCGAATGGCGGTCTGGACATCCACCGTGCGCAACCGGTAGCCGCGCTCGGCCAGGGTCGAAAGTCCCTGCAGCAGATGCTCGACGGCGGTGACACCGGCGGGGTCGCCATCGATGTGAATCGCCGCTCCGCGCGCCGCCAGCCGAACCTTGAAGGCTCGCTCGATGCGCCGCAGGTTGTCGTCGCGGGTTCCGAAAACGGCGTCCAAGCCCTCTTCGGAGAGCGTCGCCTGAATCATGATGGGGAGTCGAATCTCAAGGGTCGGTTCATTCTCGGGTTCCGGGAGCCCGCTCCCGGAACCCGAGATTCTACCACCGGAGAGCAAAAAACGCCGCGCCCGGCGACGGTCCTAGCCGTAGTCGTAGAAGCCGCGACCGCTCTTCCGGCCATAGCGCCCCGCCTGCACCATCTGCTTGAGCAGCGGCGGCGGCGCGAACCGCTTCTCGCGGTACTCCTCGAACATGATGTTGGCGATGAAGTAAGTGGTGTCGAGACCGACGAAGTCGAGCAAGGTGAAGGGCCCCATCGGGTAGCCGGTACCGAGCTGCATCCCCTTGTCGATGTCCTCGACGCTGCCGACGCCTTCCTCGAGGGCCCGAATGGCGTCGAGCAGATACGGCACCAGCAGCCGGTTGACGATGAATCCCGAGTTGTCCTTGCAGGCGATCGGCTCCTTGCGCAGGGAGCGGATGTACTCGAAGGCGCCGTCGTAGGCGTCGTCCGAAGTCAGCAGGGTCCGCACCACCTCGCAGAGCTTCATCACCGGCACCGGATTGAAGAAGTGGAGCCCCACCACCCGGTCCGGTCGCTGGGTCGCCATGGCGAGCTGGGTGATGGTGAGGGACGAGGTGTTGCTGCCCACGATCGCCGACTCTTTGACCTCACGATCCACCGCCGCCAGGGTCTTCTTCTTCTCTTCGAGGTTCTCGACGATGGCCTCGACCACGACATCGCAATCGGCCAGGTCGGAGAGCTCGACGGTACCGCTCAGGCGGGCCAGCGTCGCTTCGCGCTCGGCATCTTCGAGGCGGCCCTTCGAGACCGCCTTGTCGAGGCTCTTGTGGATCCGGCCGAGGCCCTTGTCGAGGACGTTCTCGCTGAGCTCTCGAACGATGGTCTCGTAGCCGGCACGGGCGCTCACCTCGGCGATGCCGGCCCCCATCAGGCCACAACCGAGCACTCCTACCTTCTTGATCTTCATGGTCAAAAATTCTCCTTCGAACAGCGCCCCTGGCGGACCTCGGCGGCTCGCGGCGTCCTACTCCGTGACGCTGGCGATGCGCCGTGCCGTCGGGGCGAGTTTCTCAATCATCAGATGCCGAGCTCCCGAGACGGGAAATGGGAGTCGGTCCGGCCACTCGACCACCTTGACGGCCGGGCCGGCGAGGATCTCTTCGATCCCCAGGTCGGCGACTTCCGCGGCTTCCAGGCGGTAGAGGTCGAGATGGACCAGTCCGCCGCGGCTGCCGCGGTGCTCGCGAACGAGAGTATACGTGGGGGACTGAATTTCCGCCGGATCGATACCCAGACCGCGACCGATTCCCTGAGCCAACACCGTCTTGCCGGCACCGAGATCGCCGGTCAGCAGGAGGATCCCCGCCGGCGACAGCTCTGGCGCCAGCAGCTCGCCGACCCGCCGAGTCTCCTCTTCCGACTGGCAGAGCCACTCCATCAGCGTGCCTCCAACTGCCGGAAAGCGGCGCCGAGGGCAGCGACCAGATCACCCGCCGCCAGGCTCTCCTGGCCCGTGTCGGCCGCCGCCAAATCGCCCGCCAGGGCATGCAGAAAGACCGCCGAGCAGACTCCCGGCCAAAGGTCTCCTTGAGCCCAGCGGGCGGCGAGCAGACCGGTCAACACATCGCCGCTACCGCCGGTCGCCATGCCGGGATTGCCGCGGTCGATCAGGGCGAGGCGTCCGGCGGGATCGGCGATCAGGCTCTGGTGGCCCTTCAGCACCACCACGGCACCGCTGTCGGCGGCGGCTTGGCGGGCCGCCCCGGGCCGATCCGCCTGCACCTGTGACGAGCTGATGCCGAGCAGGCGGCCGAGCTCGCCGGGATGGGGCGTCAGGACGGTGCTGTCGGAGGGCCGCGAGCGCAGCTCGCCGAGGCGCCCGGCGAAGGCGTTGAGGCCCTCCGCATCGAGCACCAAGGGCAGCGGTGCGGCCAGGGCGACGTCGCGAATCAAGGCTTCGTCGGCGGCGAATCCGGGCCCCATGGCGAGCACCGCCTTGCCGTCGCAGAGGGCGAGCAGCGCCGCTCCGGCGGTCACCGGCACTCGGCCGCGCCCATCCACCGGCAAGGGCTCCGCCATCGCCTCCAAGCAGCCGCCATCGACCACCACCAGGGCCGGCTCCGGTACCGCCAGAGTCACCAGCCCGGCGCCACCGCCGACCGCGCCGCGGCCGGCCAGCACCGCCGCCCCGCCCCGTCCGAGGCCACCGGCAGCGATCAGCACGTGGCCGAAGGAGCCCTTGTGAGCCGCCCTGGGGCGGGGTCCCAGCCAGGGCGCCACCTCCTCCGGCAGCAGCAGCTCGAGGGCCGCCGGCGCCTCCTCCAGCAGAAAGCGCGGCATGCCGAGGTCGGCCACCACCAGCTCGCCCACCCGGTCCGCCGCCGGTGACAGCACATGGGCCACCTTGGGGGCAGCGAAGGTCACCGTCGCCTCGGCGGCGACGGCCGGCCCGTCGAGCTGCCAGCGGCCGCCCTGGAGACCGCTCGGAAGATCCACCGCCAAACGCGGTGCCGGCAGATGATTGAGGCCGTGGACCAGCTCTCCGAGCACCCCCTCGAGGGGCCGCCCGAGGCCGGTTCCGAAGAGGGCATCGATCAGCAGGTCCGTCGTCGCCGCCTCCTCGAGAGCCGCGGCAACCGCCGCGGCATCGTCGAGGGGGGCGATCTCGAGGCCCTGGCGCCGACAGATATCGTGCTGCAGGCGTGCATCACCCTGCGGCCCGCGTCGGCCCGACCACAGGAACAGCTCGACCCGGTAGCCGCGCAGGGCGAGATGGCGCCCCACCGCGAAGCCATCGCCGCCGTTGTTGCCCGGTCCACAGAAGATCGCCACCGATTCGGCCTCGGGAAAGAGCTGCGCCACCGCGTCCACCACCCCCAAGGCGGCGTTCTCCATCAGAACCGGCCCGGGGATGCCGATCTCCTCGATGGCGCGACGATCGATCGCCGCCATGGTCTCGGGAGTCAGCACCTTCATCGCCGATCTCCCCGACCCCAGCTCTGCAGCAGGGCCTCGATTCGCGGCCCGACGATGCGGCCGGCGGCGATCGCCGCCACCAGGCGATCGAGGTCTTCCGGCGTGTCGACGTCGCTCCCCGGCGGCAGGATCGCGACCTCCAGGCCGGCGGCACGGCAGCGCTCCAGGGTGAGCGCGAAGACCTCCCCGGTGCTCCAGGGAATGTCGCCGAAGAGCCGCGGCGAGACCACCTCCGGCCGCAGGGCGATCAAGTAGTAGCCACCGTCCGCCACCGGGCCGAGGGCGACGTCAGCAGACTCGAGGGCGGCAAAGGCGGCTTCGACGTCACCCCGGCCGAGGCCCGGATGGTCGCTACCGATGGCCGCCACCGGCCGACCCTCGGCGGCGCCGCGAGAAAGAGCCCGAAACAACCGCTCACCGAGATCGGCACCTTCCTGACGCTCACCGGGCGCCGGCGAGGCGGGAACCACCTCGTCTCCTTCGAGCGCCCAGGCGATGCGCAGCTCGAAGGCACCGCCGGCGAGGCGCTCCAGCAGGTCGTCGAGAAAGGCCTGGTGCAGGGCCGCCGTTTGGCGGGCGTCGAGAGCGCCGATCAGGCGGGTCTTGACCCGCCCCGGCACCGCCGGTTTGGTGAACAGGATCAGGCGCGGCAGAGTGGGGGCCTCGGCGCCGGGGGATTCAGGGGATCGAGCTTCCATGGCGGATGATTCTAGCCCGGTCTTCTCACGAGGTTTCCTGGCGAGAGGCCGTAGGTTCTTGAAGATGCAAGGCATCCGTCGCTGCCACGACGCAGCCGTACTCGACGTACTGCGAGGAGAGCAAGCGACGGAGAACGCAGCAGATTCGGGGACATACGGACGCGCAGCGGAAAGCTCGTGAGAAGGGCGGGCGAGTCCGATCTCGCCACCGGCGCCGGTGGCGAGAGTCCGATTCCGGAAGCTGTCGCCCGGCCTCCTCGAAGGCCGCCCGTCAATCCAAGGGCGGAGTCCCCAGCGGCACCACCTGCTGCACCCAGCGCGCCACCGCCAGGGCCGCCTCCTCGCCCTGGGGCGGGGTGACGATCTGCAGGCCGACGGGCAGTCCATCGTCGTCGACTCCGGCGGGCACCGACGCCGCCGGCAAACCGGTCATGGTGAGGACGAAGGTCGGCGCGACCCAGTCGATATAGGTCTCCATCTCGCGACCGCCAACGGTGGTGGGATAGTTCTCCTCCACCGGAAAGGGCGCCACCGGCAGGGTCGGCGTGAGCAGGCCGTCGTAGTCCTCGAAGAGCTCCCCGAAGAGCCGCCAGAGACGGCTGCGCGTGCGCTCCGCTTCGGCGAGATCGCGGGCCGACACATCGAGGCCGGCGCGCACGTTGCCGGCCAGGTTGTCGCCGAAGCGCTCGAGGTGGTGCAGGCGGCCGAGCTGCTGGGTCACCATCCAGAGCCCCCGCAGGGCCAGGAACGGCTGCCGGGCGAAGGCCAGATCGAGCTCGATCTCGCGCACCTCGGCGCCGGCGCCGCGCAGCGCCTCGACGGCCTGGCCGCAGACCTCGAGAACCGCGCCGTCGACTCCGATGCCGGCGATGTCCGGACAGTAGGCATAGCGCCCTCGGGGCCTACCCTCCGCTTGCACCGACTCGAGAAAGGCGCGACCGGCGACCGGCTGGCAGAGGGGCGATCGCCGACTCGGCCCGGCCACCGCGTCGAGGGCCAGGGCGACGTCCTCGGCGTCCCGCGCCATGAACCCGGAAACCTGATAGCTGTCCCACAGAAAATCGCTCGGCACCGTCGGCACCAGGCCCGGCGAGGGCCGCAGACCGACGATGCCGCAGAAGGCGGCGGGAATGCGCAACGATCCGCCGAGATCGGTGCCCTGGGCGAGGGCGATCATGCCGCTCGCCAAGGCCGCGGCGCCACCGCCCGTCGAGCCCCCGGCGCTGCGCTCCGGATTCCACGGGTTGCGGGTGCGACCGAAGACCTCGTTGAAGGTGTTGCCACCGGTGGCGAACTCCGGGGTGTTGGTCTTGCCCAGGATGACGGCCCCGACGCGGCGCAGGCGCTCGACCACCACGGCATCCTCTTTCGGTACGTGATCGGCGTAGAGGAGAGAGCCATAGGTGGTGCGCAGGCCGGCCGTCTCGGTGACGTCCTTGATCCCCACCGGCAGCCCATGGAGGAGGCCCTGGGGCTCCCCCGCCGCGCTCCGGCGGTCGAGCTCGCGGGCTTCTTCGAGGGCGTCCGGAGAGGGGGTGCAGATCGCCCCCAGCAGGGAATCGAAGCGCTCGACCCGGTCGAGACAGGCGGCGGTCAAGGCCTCGGCGGTGAGCTCCCGCCGCGCCAGCCGTCGCCGCATCTCCACCGCCGTCAGCAGGGCGATCTGCCTCATCTCGCGACAGCTCCAGGCTAGGCGTCGAGAAACGCGACGGTGCGACAGAAGGCCGCCTCACCGCCCTTGAACTTCCAGGGGAAGCAACCGATGGTCAGGCGCCGGTTCTGCAGCTCGGCGGCATCGATGTCGCCACCGAGATTCTCGATGTGCATGCAGTTGTGCGGGAAGAGGGCGTTGTGGGTGAGCTGATAGGCCTCGTCCGGGAACAGCTCCGCCATCTCCTCTTTGCCGAACTTGGCTTCGCACTGCGCCCGCACCCGATCGCAGTGGCCGTGCATGCCCTTGCCGAGGAAGCGACCGATAGGCAGGTTCATCGGGTGATCCGTCGAAATACAGTCGACCCCCCAGATGCGGATCTTCTTCTCCAGCAGCCAGTCGACCATCCGCGGGTGAGCGCCCGGATGACGGTGGATATAGCGCTCTTCATCGGGCTCGGCCCCGAACTGGGCGTAGCGATGCCAACCGGTGTGCAGCAGCAGGATGTCCCCTTCCCGCACCTCGACGCGCGCTTCGATCATCTCCGGCGTATAGGCGGCGAGCTCGTCCATCTCGTCCCGCAGATCGACGATCACGCCGGTGTTGCAGAGCCAATCGAGGGGAATCTCGTCGATGGTCATGCCGCCGGTGACGAAGTGCCGCGGCGCATCGAGATGGGTTCCCATGTGATTTGAGGTCTGGATGTACTGGGCGTTGACCCCGTGCTCCGCCTTGCGCTTGATGTACTTGACCTCGAAGGGTGGATAGTAGGGCCAGGAGGGGCAATCCTGGTTGAGCGGTTGGGAAAGGTCGATCAGCCTCATGGCAGCTCCTCGAGATGGGTTGCGATGGTCGGTTTCATTCCTGCCGGACGCGCGCACTCGAGCCGGCGGCGCTTCACAGGCTCCGGCCGGCGCGTTCCGCCGCGCGACGCAGCGTTCGGCCGGTCAACACCTCGGCGAGGTGACGGCGGTAGTCGGCAGAGGCGTGAATATCTCCCGGCGGTTCGATGTCTTCCTGCGCCGCCGTCGACGCCGCCCGCTGCAGCGTCGCCGTGGCGGCGTCCGCGTCTTCCCAAGACCCCGCCTGCAAGAGCTCCTCGGCGCGGCGCGCCCGCACCGGACCCTCGCCGACGGAGAACAGGGCGATACGGGCATGGCGACAGCGCGCGCCGGCGAAACCCAGCACCACCGCTACGCCGACCAGGGCGTAGTCGCCGTGGCGCCGCGAGAACTCTTCGAAGGCCCATCCCGAAGCGGCCTCCTGAAAGGGCACTTCGACCTCGAGCAGCAGGCCGTCGCTGCCCAGGGCGGTGGTGAACAGGGAAACGAAGAAATCGTCCACCGCGACCCACTCCTCGGCGCTCTGCCGTCGCACCCGCAGGCGCCCACCGAGGGCGGCGAGCACCGCCGGTAGCTCGGAAGCGGGATCGGCGTGGGCGAGGGAGCCACCGAAGGTGCCGCGGTTGCGGATCTGGGGATGGGCGATGGACGGCATGGCGGCGGCCAGCAGTGGCGTCCGCTCCGCGACCAGCGGACTGCGCTCGACCTGGCGCTGACGACACATCGCCCCAATCCGCAAAGCGCCCGCCGATTCCTCCAGGTGATCGAGGCCGGCGACGTCCTGCAGGTCGATCAGAATCCGCGGCTGGGCGAGGCGAAAGTTCATCGCTGGCACCAGACTCTGTCCGCCGGCGAGAACCTTGGCTTCGTCGCCGTGCTCGGCGAGAAGCGCCACCACCTCGTCGACGGTGGCGGGCCGGCGGTAGTCGAAGGCCGCCGGCTTCACGGTTGCGACTCCCGGCGCTGCTGCATGAGCTCGAACAGGCGATGCGGGCTGAGGGGGATGTCAAGGATCTCGACGCCGGTGTGGCGCAGCGCATCTTCCACCGCCTGGGCGAACAGCGCCCCCACCGGAATCGCGCCGGCTTCGCCGGCTCCCTTGATGCCGAGGGGATTGAGCGGTGACGGCGTCTCGAGATGGGCCCCTTCGATCGTCGGCACACAGTCCGCCGTCGGCAACAGGTAATCCATCAGGGAGGCGTTGAGGAGCTGCCCTTCGTCGTCGTAGATCAGTTGCTCATAGAAGGCATTGCCGATGCCCTGGGCCACGCCGCCCTCAATCTGCCCCTCGAGGATCAGGGGGTTGATCACCCGGCCGCAGTCGTGGACCACCACATAGCGCTGGATGTCGACGTCGTAGGTGGCGAGATCGACCTCCACCACCATGGCGTGCACGCCGCTCGCCGTCGTACTGCTCTCGGGACCGAAATAGGTGGTCGCCTCGAGGCCGGGCTCGGTGCCCGGGGCGACGGCACCGCGCAGCGGGTTGGCCTGCACCGCCAGGGCTCCCAGGGAGATGGTCTTGCCCGGAACCCCCGGAATCCGCACCTCGCCATCGACCAGCTCGAGATCCTCCGGCGCCACTTCGAAGTGCCGGCTCGCCGCCTCCAGCACCTTGCGACGCACCTCGAGCCCGGCGGCGTGGCAGGCGTTGCCGGCGACCACCGCGCCGCGGCTGGCGAAGGTACCGGTCCCCCAGTGGAAGGCGGCGGTATCGCCGGTGGTCACCCGCACATCCTCCACGCCGACGCCGAGCTGCTCCGCCACCAGCTGGGCGAAGGCGGTGAAATGGCCTTGCCCTTGAGTCCCCACGCCGGTGGCGAGGTTGACCTTGCCGCTCGCTTCGATGGTCACCCGGGCACCTTCGTAGGGACCGATTCCGGTGCCTTCGACATAGGTCACCAGGCCGATGCCGAGGGCCTTGTCGCCGTGCCGCCGGGGGCGCTCCCGAAACTCCCGCCAGCCGATCATCGCGGCGGCCTTTTCGAGTGCCGGGAGGTAGTCGCCGCTGTCGTAGACCAGCGGCGCGAAGTCCTGGTAGATGACCTCCTGGTTGTAGGGAAACTCATCCTTCTGGAGGAGATTCCGGCGCCGGATCTCGAGGCCGTCGAGGCCCGCCTCGCGGGCCGCCAGGTCGAGCAGCCGCTCCATCACGAAAACGCCGTGTTGCCGGCCGGCCCCGCGGTAGGGCGTCACCAGGGTCTTGTTGGTGAACACCGATTTGAACTCGCTGCGATAGGACGGCACGCGATAGCAGCCGAGGAGGGTGCACTGGCTGTTGATCGGCACGGTCAGGCCATAGGTGTCATAGGCCCCGGTGTCGTGCAGGAAGACGTCCTTCACCCCCAGGATGCGGCCGTCGCCGTCGATCACCATCTCGGCATCGTGCACCTGGCTGCGCTCGTGGGTGGTGGCGAAGAAGTTCTCCTGCCGGTCCTCGATCCACTTCACCGGCCGGTCGAGCTGCATGGAGATCCAGGGGAGGAGCACCTCCTCGGGATAGAACATCATGATCTTGGGACCGAAGCCGCCACCGATGAAGGGCGCCACCACCCGCACCTGGGACTCCGACAGGCCGAGCATGGCGGCGAGGCCGTTGCGGATCGGAATCGGCGCCTGGGTGGTGTCCCAGAGGCGCATGGTTTGGTCGCGGCGATCCCAGTCGGCCACGATGCCGCGATTCTCCATCGCCGCCGCGATCCCATGGTCGTAGGTCAGGCGCCGCTTCACCCGGTGCGCCGCCTGCTCGCGAGCGGCGTCGAAGTCGCCCTTCTCCTGCAGCACCCGTGCCGCCAAGTTCGAGGCCAGGTCCTCGTGCACCCGTGGCGCCTCGGAGGCGAGGGCCGCCTCCAGGTCGACCACCGCCGGCAGGGGCTCGATGTCGGGATAGAGGTCGGCCACGGCATCCTCGGCGAGGTAGCGACTCTCCGCCACCACCGCCGCCACCGGCTCGCCGACGTGGCGCACTTTGTCGCGCGCCAGCGGCACCTGGGTGCGCTCGTGGAACTCGATGCCGGGTATCGGCGGCGGCGGCACCAGCAACGGTCCCGGACGCCAGTAATCGCCCAAGGACTCGGCGGTGTAGACGGCGACCACGCCGGGACGCTGGCGCGCCGCTTCGACGTCGACCCCGCGCAAATGGCCGTGGGCGAAATCGCTGCGCAGAAAGGCCACGTGCAGCATCCCCGGGAGGTCGATGTCATCGACGAAGCGCGCCTGACCGGTGAGCAGCTGCGAATCTTCCTGGCGCCGCAAACGGCGTCCCACCAGACGAGAGCTCACGGAGATTCCTCGCCCCGCCGCGTCGCCTTCTGCACCGCCGCGACAATCTTCTGGTAGCCGGTGCAGCGGCAGAGATTTCCGCCCATGGCGTCGCGAATCTCGGCTTCCGAGGGATCCTCATGGGCCTCGACGAAAGGCAACAGACTCATCAGAAAACCGGCGGTGCAGAAACCGCACTGCAGGCCATGGGTGTCGCGAAAGGCCTCCTGCAGGGGGTGCAGAGTACCGTCGCTGGCGGCCAGGCCTTCGACGGTGCGTAGCTCGTGACCGTCGACCTGGACCGCGAACAGCAGGCAGGAGCGCACGGCGGTGCCGTCGAGGTGGATGGTGCAGGCGCCGCAGACGCCGTGCTCACAACCGACGCGGGTTCCGGTGAGGCCGAGATGATGGCGTAGAAAGTCGCTCAGCAGCAGGCGAGGCTCCACCCGGCAGCGATGGGACACCCCATTGACGACCACCGAGATGGCTCGTAGATCACTCTGCTCCATGCTCCTCCACGGCGGTGCACCACGGCACCGCACCCAAGTCACCACGGCCAAGGTCATGACCGCTGATCAGCCGCCATTCTTCCACAGGCGCCATCCATCCTCCGGCGAGCCGTACCCCTGGCCCCCTCGCGAGCTCGGCCACGGCCCGCCCCTCGATAGGATGCCATCCGATGACCGCGATCACCTTGCTGACCGACTTCGGCGAAACCGACTACTACGTGGCCGCCGTCAAGGGAGTCCTGCTGCAGCGGGCACCGACGGCACGCCAGATCGACCTCGGCCACCGGCTCGCACCGGGCGACGTCGCCGGCGCGAGCTGGATGCTGTCCGCCGCCAGCCGCTGGTACCCGGCGGGCACCGTGCACCTGGCGGTGGTCGATCCCGGCGTCGGCTCGACGCGACGCATGCTGGCGGCGCGCTGCGACGAGCAACTCTACGTCGCCCCCGACAATGGCCTGCTCAGCGACGTCCTGGCGCGTAGCGGCCGGACCACCCTGGTGGCCGCCGATCGTCCCGATCTCTATCTCGATGGCGCCGCCGAAGGCGGCTTTTCCTCGGCCGGCCGCACCTTCGCTGGTCGTGACCGCTTCGCGCCGCTGGCGGCGGCCCTGGCCGGTGGCGAGCCGCTCACGGCCCTCGGCCCGGAGATCGACGATCCGATCCACCTCGAGCGACCGGCACCGTGGCACGAGGGCGAGATCGGCGCCGCCGGGACCAGTCTTCACGGGTACATCGTCCACTGCGACCGCTTCGGCAACCTGGTGAGCGACATTCCCACCGCCTGGGCCGGTCAGCGGGCCTGCGAAAGCCTGGTCGAGGGGCACCGGACCGAGGTTCGGGCCGACCACTACGCCGCCCTCGCCGCGGACCAACCGGCCCTCCTGCCGGGCTCCCTCGGAACCCTCGAGCTCGCCCTGCGAGACCGCTCCCTCGCCGCCTCCTGGGGCGTCCCTCGCGGCGTTCCGCTGCTCATTCACCTGCGCTGACGCGGTAGGACATCACGCGACGGTCCAGGCCTCGGGCTGCGCTGATAGGTGGCGGTGAACCACAGGCCGAATGGTCTCGCCGGCGGGCTCCTTGCCCGGGGACGTTTCGGGGCCACGCGATAGAATCGTGGCTATCTCACTTTGGGAAGGAGCGGCCGATGCAGAAGTGGGAATACAAAATCATCAACATCCGCAGCGAGCGCTATCGGCTCGATCCGGAAGCAGCCCCGGAGCTCAACGCCCTCGGCGTCGAGGGCTGGGAGCTGGTCTCGATCACCTCGGTGAACTTCAAGACCGGCGCCACCGACAACATCGCGATGGTCTTCAAGCGCCCGGTAGGCTAGCAGGCTGCTGAAAAAGTCCGCTTCGCGACTTTTCCAGCGCTGCTAGCTGTTTGTTTCAGGGGGCTGAGCGCCCCCTCGCCCGAAAAAGTGCGATTTTTCGGGCTCACCCCGACTCACGGCTTCGCCGCCGGGCCCTCTCGGGCCCGGAAGCAGGTGGCCGATGAGTTTTTCAGCAACCTGCTAGCAGGCTGCTGGAAAAGTTTGAGATTCGAGGGCTTCAGGTC